>CAZEWD010000429.1:0-1507 GCA_964515725.1 uncultured Binatia bacterium (SeqCode) | reverse complement strand
TCACTTTCCGGCGAAACCGGACCACTGTCATTGTCGTACGCCACGAGGGGATTTCCTGCGCTGGCCGGCCCGAGCAGATATAGGTAGGCATCATCGGAGGGTACCCGGAGCTGAACGCTGACCACATCACCCGCCTGTGCCTGGAACGTGTAGAGATCGGCTCCGGCGCTCGGATCCGGTAAATCATCCAATCCCACCAGCGGCAGCGGCGCGCCGCAGGTCCCTTTACGGCGATCCCCGAAGAAGGTGCCCGCACAGCCAGAACCTGCCTGCCCACTGCAGGTTAACGGCCTGTCGCTCGGAATATTTTCCAGTTTCCGTGCCGTACACGATGGCGACCTGACGACAAGCGAATACCGTCCGAAGCCTCCCTGCGCGAGCAACCGGTAAGTGCCGGTCTGCAAGGCCAAAAACCGCGCGCCCGCATCACTGCCGTAAAGTCCGCCCACCAGATCGTCGACCTGGTCCGAATTGAGCACCTCGATCCCGTCTGGCCCCAGCAGGGAAAATGTCGGATCGATCGCATCGTCCTCGCGAATCTGTCGCATCGTGATGTCGACCTGCGTCGGCACACTGGTCACATCGAACGTGTACAGATCGGTGGGATTGCTGTAGTTCAGCGTTGAAACGGACCCCGGGTCCGGACAAGAGAATTCGTCCAACTTCAGGTTCGAGACGCTGAAGCCGGTGTTGAGGTTGATCGCTTTCGGCGTCGGACAGGGCCGGGTAGTCGTGGTGATTCGGTAGGTTCCCCTGACGGTCGAAGTTCCGGGCCGGGAGGAGACGATCAGTTGATACGGAGCTGCCGTGCTCACCACCCACTCGAGAGGCGGAAGTCCATCGGCTTGCCCGAACTGGCCGTTCCCATCGATCACCGTGGCATACGGCTCGAGGGTGGGCGGCCCTCCCGTAGCCACGATCTGTACCTTCACTGCCCGGCCAATGGTTCCTGTGATTTCGTACACGTCGACAAAACGTTGCTCGCCGTTGACCATACGCTCACAATCGCCAGCGGTGAGTTCGCCATCGATGGTCGTTCCGACATCCAGCTTACGAATGGGGCACACCTGCGTTGGCGTCGGGCTGACCGTTGGCGTACGTGTGGCTGTCGGTGAACGGGGCGGTGGGGTGCGCGTCGGCGTGGCCGTCGGTGTCCCGCTCGGCGTCAGCGACGGTTTCCGAGTCGGTGTCCCTGTGATCGGGCACGTCCAACCCATCCTTGTCACGAGAGCCAGGACGTCCGCGACAGTGACGGCTCCATCGAGGTTCATGTCACCCGCCACGTTCAACGGTTCTCCGGGTTCTACACGAAACAGTTCATTTTCCAGAAGCGACAGGTCGTTTTCCGTAATTCGGCGATCGGCATCCAGATCTCCGACGCAGATCTGCGCTGATGCGGCGCCTGCCCACAGGAAGACACAGTGGCCCAGCATGATGAGTATAAAGGTTGGGATTTTCTTCACGCGCAGTTCGATGATAGGGGTACAGACTCGGCGATTGTATCGAC
>CAZEWD010000428.1:0-1525 GCA_964515725.1 uncultured Binatia bacterium (SeqCode) | reverse complement strand
GCCCTCTCAGAAAATGCGGTGTATCTTCGTGGTGGAGGGCAAAGGTAACGGGCTCTCCGCGTAGGAACATCAGGTTGCTCGAAAGGCGAAATGCACTGGCCAGCAGATCGGGGGAATCGAGAAGATTCCAGAAATCCATCGCCAGGTGAGATCGCGGCGCCGTGATCTGCCGGATCGTGGCAAGCGTCGACTTCACCGCCGCGCGTGTCAGATACATCGAAACACCTTCCCAGACGAAGAAGGTACGCCGCCGCATGCGAAATCCCGCTTCGGCAAGACGGTCGGCCAGTGAGTCCGCCTCGAAATCGATCTCGACGCGCCGCACATCCACCGGAGGAAGATCTCTGGCATGATGCATGACGATCTGAGCTTTGCGCCGGCTCGTCGCCGGGTAATCGACCTCGAAGACTGGACGCCCCCCGAGATCCGCAGCAAAACGGTAGGCACGGCTGTCGTATCCCGAACCCAACAGCACGATCTGCTCAATACGTTCCTGCAATGCGGCGTGTAGGCACTCATCGATGAAGCGATGGCGGGCAACCACATAGGCCATGCCTCCGGGGGCCACACGCGCGACAAGATCACCGAGCCTGCCCGCCGCCACCCATGTCGCCAGCGCGACCTTTCCGAGCGGGCTCAGAAACCATTGTGCGTACGGATCGTCGAGAATACGGCTTTCAGACGCACGGTAGTGTTCCAGTGCACGCATGAAACATACCGCCTCGGCGGTCTGGCTCGGTCGATTGGGAACCATGCAACGTACCTTGGAGTCCTGTCACATATCGTGAACCGCAGGATGGAGATCGGGTGTCGGAGGAAGCCTTCAGCGCGGCGTGCAGGCCAGTTGTCGCGACAGAGCCACAAGGTTGCCCTCCTCATCCCAGATCTCTCCGTCTTCTTCCAGGAGGCCACCGAAAATGAACCGGGTGCGAAAAATACAGCGGAGCCATTGCGAGACGGGGTGGGCACGCATGTGGACTGTCAGTTCAATGGTGGGGACCCAACCGGGAGAGAGCACATGGAACACCGCCGGTGGAAATGAGTCCGCCAACAAACCGAGCGTGTGGACATCAGGTTTCCGGCCATCGGCAAAGCGGATCCAACCGCTGATCTCGGCTGGGCCCTGTGCCTGACCTGGCTGAAAAGCCAGTGCTGCTGTTCGCAATTCGAAACGATTCATGAATTCAAACGCCTGATGGTGCGCCAGAGCTGGCAGTGTCTCCGGTGGCGCCAACGGCGGTGGGGTGCCGGCGATGTGCGTCGGCCCATTCCCCCGATTCAGATCTCCGTAGGATGCCAACAGACGTACCGTCTCGGCCTCCCCCTGCCGTATCCGGCCAGCGACCGTGCAGAATTGACGTCCAGTTTTGACCAGTTCCACGTCGACCGTGGCAGGGCCGATGGTGGCAGGCCGTAAATAGTGGGCCGTTACGGAAATCGGGTCCGGCATGGGAACCATCTGGCGCATGGCTGCCATGGCCACGGCAAGCACATATCCACCATTCGGCACCGGACCGATGTTCCA
>CAZEWD010000427.1:463-1539 GCA_964515725.1 uncultured Binatia bacterium (SeqCode) | reverse complement strand
CCTCCATCATGGAAGCTGAACCCATGGCGATCCAGTTACGCATGCTCCAGGCCTTTGCGCAGGTCGGCACCGAGAGGAATAGCACCGTGATTCTGCCGGTACCGATCGACTTGTTGCAAAAACTGGTGCCGAGCGGCGAGGCGTAAGGAGTTCTCACCTTGTCGAATCTGGCGGTGGGACCGGATGTTTCCGCTACAGCCGAGTCCCGTAGTCGCGAGGTCTATGCCCGACGGCGAAAGGAGTTGATGAGTCGGATGGGTTCGGATGCGGCCCTGCTCGTGGTTGCATCGCCTGCAGTGGTGCGTTCGAACGACGTCGAGTATCCATACCGTGCCGACAACGACCTTGTGTATCTCACCGGTTTCGCCGAGCCCGAGACGGTCTGCCTGCTACTCCCGGGACATCCGGATGGGGAGTTCCTCTTGTTTGTGCGACCGCGAGATCCCGGGCGTGAAACATGGACCG
Source organism: uncultured Binatia bacterium (SeqCode) (assembly GCA_964515725.1). Lineage (GTDB taxonomy): Bacteria > Desulfobacterota > Binatia > HRBIN30 > HRBIN30 > CAZEWD01. The sequence continues at coordinate 1,074 of CAZEWD010000427.1, read as the reverse complement.
GGAGACGCGCCGGAGTCGAAGGCGCGGTTGCGCGTTTCGGAGCCGACCGGGGCTACCCAATCGCGCAACTCGAGCAGACGATCTCCGAGTTGGTGGCGTCGCGCGAACGGCTGTTTTATCGTTTTGGACGCGACTCGGCGTTCAACGATCGTGTCGTGGGCTGGATGCGCCACTGGCAACAGCTTCGGCCTCGTTCGGGAAGTGGGCCCACGACGCTGGTGGATTCGGCAGAACTCATTCACGAGATGCGACTGTTCAAGTGCGAGGAGGAACTCGTACGGCTACGAAAAGCCGCCGAAGTGGCTGCCCGCGGGCATCTCCTTGCCATGCATGCGGCGCGTGCCGGGATGTATGAATTCGAGATCGAGGCTCTGCTCGACTCGACTTTCCGTCGTCTCGGAGCGGCCGGGCCGGCATACCCTTCCATTGTCGCGTCTGGCGAGAATGCGACGGTTCTGCACTACACGGAAAACAATCGACAGTTGCAGGATGGCGAACTGTTGTTGATCGACGCAGGCGCGGAATACGATCATTATTGCTCCGACATCACACGCACATTTCCGATTGGCGTCCAGTCGACACCGGAACGGCGTGCTGTTTACGATGCAGTG
>CAZEWD010000427.1:0-453 GCA_964515725.1 uncultured Binatia bacterium (SeqCode) | reverse complement strand
AAGAACTGATTGCCCTGGGCTTGTTGCAAACAGGCAAAAACGAGGCGCTCGAGAAGGAGCTGTATCGCTCCTACTATATGCACCGAACCAGCCATTGGCTCGGGATGGATGTCCACGATGTTGGCGCGTACAAGGTTGGTTCAGAGGTGCGTAAGCTGGAACCAGGGATGGTTCTTACGGTGGAACCGGGACTCTACATTTCTCCAGAGCGCGACGATGTGCCCGAAGGCTATCGCGGGATCGGTGTACGGATCGAGGATGACGTCGTGGTGACGGAGGGTGGATGTGAGGTGTTGACGGAGGCTGTACCCAAGACCTGGGAGGAAATTTCGTCGCTGATCCATCGGTCGTGACGTGTGCCCGATTGACTGAGGCTCACGGTGTGAAATACCGCAGGAACACAAATCACCATGCCGCCAGTTACGCCCCGCAGTGAGGAATTGAGTTTTGTCC
>CAZEWD010000426.1:0-1570 GCA_964515725.1 uncultured Binatia bacterium (SeqCode) | reverse complement strand
ATGCGTTTTGCTTGTTCGTTCATGGCAATGATGTGATCTCCGGCGTCTGCGACGGTAACCCCGGCCGGCATCCAGTCCAGCGCTAGGCACAGCAAACTCTTCTCGTCCCCTTCCATTGACGCCTCCCACGCACTCGGTTCTGTGTCATGTATAGTCTAGCGCGCCGGAAATCGATGCAACCGCGAGGGAAACAAAAAAGGCGGCAGGCCTAGGCCTGCCGCCGATGCAACAAGTTGGTTGGAGAAAGAAAGTCGAAACCTTCTCATCTAACACGCGTGATATAGTAGTGAAAATGTTCGATGGTGCAAGTGAACACTCTGAAGGTTTTTCTTCACAATGTTGCGTACGACCTGGCGGGTTGCAAAATCACCCGCCGTCCGTAGCATGAACCAGCGACGGTCTGTGTCTGCGGTCCGCTCAAGCCGGTCGCGGGCCACCGTCAGGGGGTTGTATCATGGAACTGCAGGGCACGCTGAAAGACTTCTCGCTGGAGACCATATTCGACCTCGTCCGCAACGGACACAAGACGGGACGGCTGCATCTGGCGCTCATAGCTCTGAACGGTGCTGCCCGCGATGTCGCGATCTCGTTTCTCGGAGGCGAGCTCATGACTGCGCTGTGTGGATCGCTGCACGGACTCGATGCTCTCCGGGAGGCATCTCTCTGTGAAGAGGGATCCTTTGAATTCGCCGTCGACGAGTCTGTAGCCAACGAACAGCCAACTGAGGCCCTGACCGCGGAGACGGTCCTGGAAGCAATACGTTCCGCACGGGCAGAAGCCGGCTCCCTGGGGGCCGCCTTCGTGTCGACCGATCTTCCTCTCCGGCATGCGTTCCCAACGTTCGACACGATCACGATCTCCCCTCAGGAGTTCAGCCTGCTTGCAGTCCTGCATGACGGCATGACCATCCGGGAAGCCATGAGCGCCAGTCCCCTGTCGACGATCGACGCAATTCGTATCATGCGTCGGCTGCTTGATCGCGGGTTACTCACAACCGCACACCCTCCAGCGCTGGACGACCCCGGATCCTGACAGACCATCCAGCCTGCATCGCTTTCTCCGTGAGGATCGCGGCACCTCCATGCGACGGGTGCTCCATAACGCTGGTGGGTACCCGACATCTGCAACATAGGAGGCGTTATGACCGTTCAGGATCAGGCAGGTACGATCCGCATCACGTTTGCCAGCAAGAAAGGTGAGACTATCGCCAACATCAACCCGGCCGCGACAGACGCCGCTGCATACACGTGTGCCACACAACTCATGTCATTGCTGACCGAGCAGACCGCGTCCATCGTCCGCAACAGACGCTCGGCGTTTGTCGAGTAAGGAGGTAACCAATGGCTGATTCCCAGACGACTGTTCTCCGCCTTGTGTTCGGCACCGAAGTACCCGGCAAGACGTACGCCATGGAGTTCAACAGCCCGAGGGCGGAACTGACCAATACCGTCATCCGCCCCGTCATGCAGCAATTCATCGACAGTCAGCTCGTACGCGGCGTCAATGGCCTGCTGACAAGCATCGAGAACGCCGAGATCGTCACCCGGCAGGTGACGGATCTTCTGCCGT
>CAZEWD010000425.1:0-1586 GCA_964515725.1 uncultured Binatia bacterium (SeqCode) | reverse complement strand
CGTCGAGCGTATCGAGGCAGGGAGCACTTTCGGAGAACTGGCGCTGTTGACCGGCGAACCGATTCTGCCCGACCTGGTCACCGAGTCATACTGCGAGGTTCTGCTGATTCCGGTGTCCGTCTTTCAGTCGATGATCATGACCGAACCGGCGGCGATCCAACAACTTTCCCGCAATATTGCGGGCCGCTTTCGCGCTCTCCTCGGCGATCCGATGGCAGCGGCAGCCGCGTTGGCGCAGAGGCCAGACCCCTACGACTTCGTGCTGAAAGGGGAGCGCCGCGAGGGCATCCTGGTCGTCAACTGTGGCTCGTCTTCCCTGAAGTACAGTTTCTTCGATACCGAAGACGAATCGCGCCATGCGCATGGCCTGGTCGAACGTATCGGTCTCGATGGAACCCGGCACGTTTATAACGGCCCGCAGGGAAAGATCCGGCGGACCCTGGCGACCAGCGAGTACACAGGTGCCTTCCGGGCGATGATCGACGAACTGACGGCTGGGGGAACTGGTGTTGTGAAAGATGCCGGTGAGATCACGCTCGTGGCGCACCGGGTGGTCCATGGAGGTGAGCGGTTTACCGAGGCTGCGCTCATCACGGAGGAGGTGCTGACGGAAATCGAAAAGCTGAACCCGCTGGCGCCTCTGCACAATCCTGTCAATGTGGCCGGTATCCGCGAGATGCAGCGTTTGTTTCCCGCCGTTCCACACGTCGCCGTGTTCGACTCCGCGTTCCATCACACGATGCCGGCCCATGCGTATCTCTATGGGTTGCCATACGAACTGTACGAGGAAAAACGTATCCGTCGCTATGGTTTCCACGGCACCTCTCATGCGTACGTCAGCCTGCGTGCAGCGGAATTCTTGAAACGTCGTCCGAACGAGTTGCAACTGGTGACCTGCCATCTTGGTAACGGCTCCTCGATGTGCGCCATCGACCATGGCCGATCCATCGACACGAGCATGGGGTTCACACCGGTCGAGGGGCTGATCATGGGCACGCGCTGCGGGGACATCGACGCGGGGGTGATCGCCTTCCTGGAACGCGAAGAAGGCATGACCGCCAGCCAGGCAGTGGAAGTGTTCAACAAGAAGAGCGGTCTTCTCGGTATGTCGGGGGTCTCCAGCGACATGCGCGAGGTGCTTGCGGCTGCGGAACAGGGACAGAGGCGCGCGCTCCTTGCCCTCAAGGCCTATTGCTATCGTGTACGCAAGTACATTGGCTCCTATATCGCGGCGATGGGGGGCGCGGACGCCGTCATCTTTACGGGGGGGATCGGCCAGGGTAGTGACGTCGTTCGTACACTGGCCCTACAGGGACTCGAGCGTATGGGGATTCGTCTCGATGCACGCCGTAATCGTGAGGCGCGTGGTTTCGAGGAGATCACATGCATCTCGCAGGAGGATTCTCCGGTTGTCGTACTCGTAGTCCCGACGGATGAAGAACGTATGATGGCGCGTGAGGCCTTGCGTGCTCTGAGCCGATCGTACATCACTGCCGCCCTCGCGGCGCGGCAACAGGAACCCTTCCCGGTGGAGGTGTCGGCGCACCACGTGCACCTTTCGCAGGAGCATGTGGAAGCCCTGTTCG
>CAZEWD010000424.1:0-1613 GCA_964515725.1 uncultured Binatia bacterium (SeqCode) | reverse complement strand
AGTGCACAGAGTACACGGAGTGAGGATGAAAACATGCAGCCAGTCGGCCTTGGATTGAATCCGTGTATTCCGTGTAACCTGTGGTCAAATTCTCCGATCCCAATCCCCACGGCACTGACATCAAACGGGCAAGCCAGAAAACCCGGCGTTCTTAACCACAGATTTCGCAGATGAATACCGGATTGAAGACCCCGAACCGATCGTTCCGATGCCTTATATCCGGTTCGTATCTGTGCCATCTGTGGTCAAATTCTCCGGAAGTTAACCACGGAGTGCACAGAGTACACGGAGTGAGGATGAAAACATGCAGCCAGTCGGCCTTGGATGGAATCCGTGTATTCCGTGTAATCTGTGGTGACATATGCCTTGGCAAACTCCCCGCTCCCTTCGCGCGATCGGCGGTACTCCCTGACCTGACTTTATGCGAAACCTGAAACTGCTCCTCCTGCCCGTGCTGCTTGCGCTGGCCGTGCCCACACTGCTGCCGGCCGAAAGCTCGCCGCTCGACGGCCACTGGCGGCTCGACCCTGCCCGCAGCTCCGCACTCGACGGATGGACCAACTGGGATCTCATCATCCACACCGACGGCACCCAGGTCTCGCTGCGCCACGACATGCAGTGGCGCAGCACCCGGCATTCCGCCACCAATTTGGTGGACACGTCCCGGCCCGTCACGATCGACGGATTCTTTCGCGTCGAACAGCGCCACATGGCGCTCTATCCCGCCAAGGGCGCCAGGACATCCGCCCGTGCGACCTGGCTCGACGGCGGACGAACGCTCCGCCTCGAAGCGGAGACCCCAATCGAAATCTCCCAAGGGCAGGTCGTCATGCGCATCTATGCCGAATATCGCGTCATCGAGGGCGACCAGTCTCTCGTCCTGATTGAACTCCATCAATCCCGCCCCCAGCCGCTTGTCTATCGCTTCACCAAGGTCACGGAGAAATAATCCCATGCGACGCATCGTTCTTTTTGTCACACTCCTCCTCACCGGTTCCTTCGCCGCCGCCGACAGCGCGAAGCAGGCTTGGGTCATGCACTGGAACCTCGACTGGAACGTCACCGGAGGCCTCCCCGAAAAGGTCATGCTGCTGAGTCTCCAGGGGCTCGCCAACCGCGCCGCACCGCAGCTCTACATCGTGCACCCGCGCGACTACCAATGGGAGATCACGGAGCCGCTTTTCGACTTCTACCAACGCAAGCACGGCGTGCAGTTCACCGAAATCAAAGCCGCCGGCGAGGCGCTCACCCGATTCGTCTCCAGCGCCAAGGGCTACGTCGTCTGGGACCCCGCCGTCCCCGCCACGATGAACGTTGCCTTCACGATCGCCGGACTCGAGGGCGCCCTCGTTGTCACGCCCGCTCTCATTGCCACCGCCGAGTCGCACGGACTGGCCAGGATCGATGATCTGCGCGGTCGCTACGACGGCCGCTCCGATGCGGAAATCTACGCCGACGCGGTCGCCCGCTACTGGGCACGCTGCAACCACGACGCCTTCATGCTCATGGGTGGCCACGCCGGCGCCGTGCGCATGCCCGGCATGGCGGACGGGTTCGTTCGGCAGCGCATGTTCTTCAGCGATCTCTCCGCCAATCCCATACACGCGGAGGAA
>CAZEWD010000423.1:0-1647 GCA_964515725.1 uncultured Binatia bacterium (SeqCode) | reverse complement strand
CGTATCTACGATGCCGTGACCAGCAGTCCCAACTGGCCCAACACGGTGTTCATCATCAACTACGACGAATGGGGTGGCTTCTTTGACCACGTCCCTCCACCGATGGCGCCTCTGAACGAAATCGATGCCAAGACGGGCAATGATGGGCGACTCGGTTTCCGTGTTCCCTGCATCATGGCATCGCCACTGGCGCGTCGTGGTTTCGTCGGGCACCAGCAGTACGATCACACCTCGATCCTGAAGATGATCGAGTGGCGCTGGGGTCTCGCGCCGTTGTCCGAACGCGATGCGTCGGCAAACAACATCGCGCATGCCCTGGATTTCACCAGCCCCAAGGATCTGTCGGTACCGCAGATCATCGTGCCACAGGGTCCGTTTGGTGTATCATGTTTCGATAGAGAGGCAGTCGTACGTCCGGGTGTCCAGAAGATGATTGCGATGGCGCGCCAGATTGGCTTCAAGATCCCGCGCTGAATCAATCTCCCAGACGATCCCGTTTCTATCACACCGGCAGGAGACAAAGGGCGCTCGATGCGAGTCGCGCCGAGTCTCCTGCCGGCCCAATGGTCAGAAACTGTGTTGGTAGCCTAGGCGTGCTTGATCACGGTTCGGGCCACCTCGCCTTTTTCCAGGATCTCCATGGCCGTGTTGATTTCATCGAGCGGCATCTGCCGGCTGACCAATTCATCGAGCTTGAGCTTCTTCGCCATGTACAGGTCGAGGATGCGCGGCATGTCGTAGCGGAACCGTGGTGAGCCATAGTACGAACCGAGCACATTCTTCTCCTCCAGCGGGAAGGAAAACGCGGGGAACGTGATCTGAGCACTGACAGGCGGCACTCCGACCACCACAAGACTCCCACCTCGCCGAACCGCACCGAAGGCACTCTGGATGACATCCGCATTACCGATGGCCTCGAACACGTAATCGGCGCCCTTGCCGTCGTTGATGCTCTTGATCTGATCCGCCATGTCGCCGTCTTTCGGATTCACAGTGTGTGTCGCGCCGAAGGTTTTGGCCATTTCGAGCTTCCCGGGAACCACGTCGATCGCAATGACTTTTTCCGCACCGCAGATGGCAGCGCCCTGGAGGATGTTCAGGCCGACACCGCCACAGCCGATGACCGCCACCACGTCCCCAGGTGCCACCTTGGCCGTATTCATTGCCGCACCCACACCGGTCATCACACCACAGCCGACCAGACACGCGCTCGTCAGAGGCACATCCTTTCGGATGGGAACGACGGCCTGCTCCGGAACGACCGTGTACTCCGAAAACGTACCGCACCAGTGCCGCATGTCGTTGCCGTTCACCTGGAAACGCGTCGTGCCGTCGTACATGCCGCCCGTCATCGTCGCCATCGCCGCCTTGTCACAGAGGTGTGGCCGGCCTTTGGCACACTCGCGACAGACTCCGCACGAATACAACCAGGTGAGGATGACATGATCCCCTTTCTGCACAGAGGTCACACCAGGCCCCACCGCTTCCACGATCCCGGCGCCTTCGTGGCCGATGATCAATGGGGGAGGCATGGGCAACAAGCCGCGTTGAATGCTGAGATCGCTGTGGCAGACACCGCTGGCTACCATCTTCACCATCACTTCACCCTGCTGTGCCGGGACTTCGCGCAGCTCGGCCAGGTCGTCG
>CAZEWD010000422.1:0-1675 GCA_964515725.1 uncultured Binatia bacterium (SeqCode) | reverse complement strand
AGATGCCCTGGTCGCTATAGCCAAGGATAGGGCTGGCAGCATCGTCACCGGATAGCCGGTCCGTTCGGCCACACGTTGCAAAGCCGCCTCGGCGGCATCCCAGAGCTCGATGCGACCCAGGAAATTGTCCGGCCGTGTCTGCACGCTTACTTCGACCCGTTCGAAGCCGAAAGTGTCGTAGACCTCGCGCGTCATCTCCACGAAACTCTCGAGTTCCTGCTCCATCTGCTCCTGTGTGCAGTAGATATGGGCATCATCCTGAGTGAGTGCGCGCACGCGTGTCAGCCCGGCCAGTGTCCCCGAAGGTTCGAACCGGTGCAGGCGGCTGAAATCGGCAAAACGGATGGGCAGATCACGGTAGGAATATTTCTTCGTTGCGTAGAGGTAACAGTGCCCGGGGCAATTCATCGGCTTGACGCCGTACTCGTCTTCGTCCGCCGACATGAGAAACATGTCCTCATGGAACGCATCGTAGTGGCCCGATGTCTTCCACAACTCGGTCTTGTAAATCAGTGGTGTGATGACCTCGGTGTAGCCGTACCGTTCATGGAGTTTGCGCATGTGTTGGACGAGCAGATTGAAAACGAGTGCGCCTTTGGGATGGAAGAATGGCGATCCGGGAGCGATCGGGTGCAGCGAGAAAAGGTCCAGTTGCTGCCCCAGACGCCGGTGGTCACGCTGTTTCGCTTCCTCGATACGCTTCAGGTACGCCTCGAGATCCTGCCGGGTGGCCCAGGCGGTGCCGTAGATCCGTTGCAACATCTCATTGCGCGAATCGCCACGCCAATAGGCACCCGCAAGGCTCGTCAGCTTGAAGGCGGGAATGCGTCCTGTTGAAGGTACGTGTGGACCGCGGCACAGATCAACGAACTCGCCCTGGCGGTAGAGTGAAACGGTATCCTCGGCGAGACCCTCGATGATCTCGACTTTGTATTTCTCACCCATGGAGCGAAACAATTCGATCGCTTCCGCTCTGGGCATTTCCTCACGGCTTACGGTGAAGTCAGATTTGACGATCTCGCGCATGGTGGCCTCGATGCGCTCGAGATCTTCGGGTGTGAACGGTTCCTTACGGCTGAAGTCGTAGTAGAAACCGTTGTCGATCACCGGACCGATGGTCACCTGTGTTTCAGGGAACAAGCGCTTGACGGCCTGTGCCATGAGGTGGGCCGAAGAATGCCGGATGACCTCGAGGCCCTCGGCGGATTCCATTGCAACCGGTTCAATGTCGCTGTTTGCGGTCACCGGCCGTGACAGATCCACGATTTCGCCGTTGACGCGGGCAGCCACCACCCGTTTGTTCATGAGGCCGGCTTGTTTCAGCGCGAGGAGCGCAGTGATCCCGGCCTCCGCCGAGATCGGAGTGCCACCGGCTGGTTTGATGAGAATCGTCATATCGTTTGCTCGTGTCCTGAGGGCCTGCGGGAAACCATGGTAGGCACGGGCGGGATTGAACCGCCGACCTCTTCCGTGTCAAGGAAGCGCTCTCCCACTGAGCTACGCGCCTGCGTTACCCCACCCCGCTTCGCCGCCGCAACGCCCGTGCGACGGTCGTTGGAACGGAAGCTGGCAGGCTCCGGGAAGAGGGATAGGTACCAAGTCCCACACGCACGGTCAAGGAACAGCGGGATTGCGATGTAGTCGTTCAGTGATTTTTTCCGGGGTTGGCAGATCT
>CAZEWD010000421.1:0-1675 GCA_964515725.1 uncultured Binatia bacterium (SeqCode) | reverse complement strand
GCCTGGTAGTCCTGAAGGTTGATGCGCGGGAAACGCAGGGCGTTGTATTGTCCAACCAGGCTGGGAGCGAAGCCGAGCTGTTTGGGATCGAAACCGTTTCCAATGGTGTTGCCGCTGCTCGCCTCCCATCGATTCAAGCCCATGCGAAGGTCGAAGGTCATGGTTGGAGACAGGGTCGAGGTCCAATTCATCATGATCGTACGGCCGTTCCGGAGCAGTGGGGCATTGCCGGCAGGCTCAGCCGGATTATCAAAACCGAACACGATCGCGCGAAATTCCTGGAACGGATTTTCGCTATAGCGGAAGAACGCAGTGTTCTTAGAGTTGACGACAACATCCGTGCGCCCGACAAACTGGTCGAAGCTGGCGTGCCAGATCGAGGGGTACGGATAGTTGTTGATCTTGTTAAAGCCCTCCCCGGGACCCGTCGGCTTGGGATAGTACTTGAGCAGGTTCACGCCGACCGGATCGAGCCGGCTGGCGGGAATGGTATTGTTCGTGAATGGCGTGCGGCTTCCGTCCGGCTGCGTGGTCAGGGGATCGTAGATCTTGATCATTGCCCCACCCGCATTGAGCAGACTGTTAAAATCGCCGCCGCGAATGTCCATAGTCGGCACGGTCACAATGCCGGGATCAGCCGAACGCTGGCGCATGCTTTCCCAGCTCAACATCCAGAACACGCGATTCTTGCCGTTGAACAGTTTGGGAACGATCACCGGACCCGACGCCATGGCGCCAAATTGATTGATGTGGTTTGGCGGTTTGCGGCCGTTGGGAAAGAACTCTCCTCCGGCAGTCAGCGGTCTGTTGAGTTCGCTCTGGTTGGCGTTGAGCTTGTCATTCTGGAAGTATTCGAAAAACGTGCCGTGAAAATCGTTGCCGCCGCCCTTGGTAACGATGGTGATGACGCCACCGCCGGTGCGGCCGTACTGTGAGTCATAGGTATTCGACTGCACCTTGAATTCCTGCACCGACTCGGTAGTGGGAGCGGAAATAATGGTGTAGTCCGCCTGAACATCGGAAATGCCATCGAGCAAAACCTCGTTGGTCTTCTCCATGCCGCCGTTGATGGAGATGCCGGACATTCCGCCGATATCCATCGTACGCAGATAGCGCCAGGAGCCGGACTTTACGACACCGGCGGCGGCCCAGGCGATCTGAAACGGATTGCGTCCCTGAGTCGGCAGATCGGCGACGAGTTCGCTCGCCAGCACCTGGGAACGGCTGGCGGTTTCCGTCTGCAACTGGGAAGTTGCTTCCGTGACGGTGACGCTCTGGGTCAATTCACCCACTTCGAGTTGAATGTCAACGCGAGTCTTGTCGCCGGCTTGCAGCACGATGTCCTTGCGGAGATACTTCTTGAAGCCGGGGTTTTCCGCCGACATCTGATAGTTTCCCGGAGCAAGGAAGGGCGTGGAGTACATGCCCGACTGGTTGGTGCGCGCGGTGACCGTAAGGTTGGTTGCGAGATTCGTAACCGTAACTACGGCGCCCGAAATGGGAGCGCCGCTCGGGTCCGTCACCTGTCCGTTCAGACTGGCACGAACCTCCTGTGAATATGCTGCCGGGATCAGTAACAGACCTAACAGAATCCCCAGCGAGCACTTGAGCAGTTTCGACATAGCAGAAAGGCCTCCTGGATGCCAATTCCATTCTTTTGTTTGGAGGGGTAACG
>CAZEWD010000420.1:0-1700 GCA_964515725.1 uncultured Binatia bacterium (SeqCode) | reverse complement strand
TGGGGAACCCGGCCCAGGTGAACTATGCGTGGGGCATCAGTTCGAAGTGGGCAAACCTTTTGTATTCGGCAGGCATGGCGGCGGCCCCGTTTTCCGCCGACTTGAGTCTCGCCGTGCCGACGCCGACGGGTCCCACGAATACCCCAACGTTGACCCGCACGATGACGAATACACCTACGATCACCCAGACACCCACGATCACCCAGACACCCACGATCACGAACACGCCGACAGTGACGCGCACGCCGACGATCACCGCAACACCGACGCTGAGCCTTACCCCCACACTCAGTCCGACCCCGACGCTCTCCCCCACACAGACTCCGACGCGCACGCCGACGCTTACGCGCACGCCGACACAGACGCCAACGCAGACTCTCACGCGCACCCCCACGCTCACTTTGACGCCGACGCCGATCCCCATCTGCGGAAACCGCAATGTGGAGTCTCCTGCGGAACAATGCGACGACGGCAATTTGGCCGATGGCGATGGCTGTTCGTCGACGTGTCAGATCGAGACGAATCATCTGGCTGCTGGAGGGACCTCGCCGGGTGTAGAATGTCTCCACGAGTATCTCTTCCGGCAGGCGTTGAATCCGCCCACCTCGGCGATCCAGACGATTTCCTGCAAGGATGACGATCCAACCTGCGATTTTGGTCCGACGAGGGGAGACCGAACCTGTACATTCCTCGTTGCACAGTGTTTCAATACGGCAGTGGACACTCGCTACCCTTGTACGACGGGCGACATCGCGCGGCTCAGGATCACTGAACCGGGAAGCGTTCAGGATTCGATCAATACGCCCAATCGCCGGGCGATCGAAGAATCTCTCTTGCCCTTCGGTGGAGTCGTCGATGGCAAATGCATCAACGCCAAGACGGCCAATCGCCCATGCACCGCCAGTGTCGAATGTGATTCGTCTGCTGGCAGTGGAGATGGGATCTGCGACAGTGTCGTCAATTTTCCGCCATTCCCGTTGCGGAACTACTGTGGTCCCTTTGCGATGTTCAAGGTGCCACTCAAATCGAATGCAGCGGGAACTCTGTTCAGCGCGGGGGTGCGTAACATCCGTGTATACGTGACAACGACCGCGGGGGTCGACGAAGATGTGATCAGCCTGCGCTGCAATCCCTGACGTTCCACGGGTCTTGGCGGAGCCGCAGGGCAAAGGCTGGCGTTTGCTCCGGCCGGTGTGGCTGCGCTGTGCATCCTTTCCGCCGGAATGTTATCTCGCCGACCTGGATGAGGAGGCTGGAGCATGCATCCACTATTGATCGGTGATCGAAGAACGTTGGGGAGTGGCACGATCGAAGTGATCGAGCCGTCGCGCGGTGAACCGTTCGAGACCGTGGCGTCCGCTGGCCTTGCTGATCTGGAAGACGCGGTTGCGGCGGCACGAGTTGCTTTTCCTGCCTGGTCGAGCATGACCGCAGTGGCCCGTGCCGAGATCCTTTTCAAGTTTGCCGCGCTCGTCCAGTCAAATGCAGAGGAACTCGCCGTATTGGAAGCACGCAACGCTGGCAAACCGATCGGCGATGCGCGTTGGGAAGCGAATCACGTTGCCGAGACGCTCCGGTATTATGCTGGCGCCGCGGACAAGTTTTTCGGTGAGACCATCCAGGTCAAGAAACCGGGGTTGGACATCACCCTGCATGCGCCCCTCGGCGTCGTTGGTCTGATCGTGCCGTGGAACTTTCCG
>CAZEWD010000419.1:0-1733 GCA_964515725.1 uncultured Binatia bacterium (SeqCode) | reverse complement strand
GGGGAATGGAAACCTCTGCAACGCATCGATGAGGGGTACGTGATTCGTGACATCCCGTCCCTGGGCAGCGTTGGTCGAACGGAATCCTGGCCACGTTGGGTTGTTTTCGATGGACGCCTCATCACCGATATCGAAGGCCGCCGTGGCTCGGCAGGAGATGCGGGTCCTGGTGAAAGCGTCGTGCGGACACTGGCCGGAGAGACCATTCCGGGCGACACGAATGGCGATGGCGTCATCTCCGCCATCAGCGTCGACTATTCGGGATACGATGTCGTTCGTCTTCTCGATGCGGCGGACGGATTCGGCACTTCAGCCAATGTCGAGGAGTTCCGCCAGCACGCACGGAAACTCATCGCCTACTCGCAAAACATCGTGGCCGGGGACAGCCACGGCGACATCCTTTACACCTCCTATCACGCCGTCCCCTGCCGCGGTTATCTCGAACGGACGGCGGAGGGCGATTTTGCCGAAGGCGCCAATCCCAGGCGTCTGATCGACGGCACACGTTTCGGTGGCTTCACAGTCCCCATGACCGATGGCCTGGTGGACGAAACCGCCGCAGACGGTGACCCACAACGCTGTCTGGTGCCCTTCGACTCCACACCACAATCGCTCAGCCCAGCGCGTGGCTATGTCCTTTCGGCCAACAACGATCCCGCGCATATCGCGATGGACAATTCTCTCGAAAATGATCCCTGGTACATCGGCGGCTCGTGGGATACCGGCTTTCGCGCTTCCACGATCGATCGGGAGCTGGCGCGGCTCGTTACGGAAAAGAGCGCAGACGCGCAGAGTATGGCCGACCTGCAGGGCAACCACCAATCCCGTCTGGGAGAAATCATCTCGCCGTATCTGATCGAGAGCATCGAACAGGCGCGCCTCCTCCAGATCAGCGACAAGGTCTTGAATCCGTCCGAACAGCGCATCGTTGACCTGTATACCGCCGAGCAGGCGGCGATGGACGAGGTGGTGGAGCGTCTTCTGGCGTGGGGAACACGTGGGTTTGCCGCGGAGTCGGGTGTGGAGACCTTTTATCACTCACTGGGAGACCACGAGGAAGAGAACGCCGTGGCAACCATGGTCTTCAATGCCTGGCTCAGCCGCTTCATGCACGCGGTCTGGGACGACGAAGGGATCGATGGCCGGCTGTTCCACGAAGGTGATCAGACGCGGATCGGCTTGATCGTCGAGTTCCTGCGCGCCCGGGATGCGCAGGACACGGAACGGTTTGCATCGACCAATCCCAAAACGGGAGAATCGATCTTCTTCGATGTGGTGAATACGGAAAACGTGGAGACCAGCCGTGAATTGATGTTGGCGTCGCTCACGGGTGCGCTGGAGTTTTTGCGCAGCGCACCGACGGGTTCTGGCGAGGGAGGCTTTGGAACCACGGATATGAGCAAGTGGATCTGGGGATTGCGCCACCAGGCCAGATTCGAATCGTTGATCGCTCCGTATCTCGGCAACGATCCGGCTTTCAGTCTGTTCACGGCGCCACTATCCATCGACACGAACCGGCTGCCACTGGCCGACAATCTGACACCGGGCGACCCACGCAGTGGTCTGCGCTGGTTCCCTCGTCCGGGCGACCAGTGGAACATCGATGCCGCAAATCCAGGATTTTCAGGAAGGAGCTTCACACACGGAAGTGGGCCTGTCATGCGGATGGTGTTTTCGTTGAAACCGGGTGAAGTCAGCGGCTTCAACATCATCCCCGGAGGGCAGTCGGGAAT
>CAZEWD010000418.1:0-1738 GCA_964515725.1 uncultured Binatia bacterium (SeqCode) | reverse complement strand
ATCGCCGTGTCCTCGCCAGAGGTCACCCGGCATGTGGTGGGTGACCACACGGTGATCTTCGCGGGGTTGGGTGAACGTATCGAGCTGACACATCGTTCCCAGAGCCGTGACTGTCTTGCACGGGGCGCTGTTCGCGCCGCGCAGTGGGTCAGCGACAAACCGAGCGGACGCTACTCGATGGATGATGTGCTCGGCCTGAAGTGAGGGGATCCTATTCCGGCAGGCGGAGATCAGTGCGCTGAGGGTGCGGGCTTTCCGGCACGCCGGCCGGTTTTGCGATCCTTGTACAGCTTGTAGTCGATACTATCGACAAGGGCCTGCCAGCTTGCCTCGATCACATTGGGCGACACGCCCACGGTGCCCCAACGATCCTGGCCATCCGTCGATTCGATGAGCACACGCACCAGGGAAGTCGTTCCCTGGGAGCCCTCCAACACGCGCACCTTGTAATCGGTGAGCTGGACCGCCTCGATCTGGGGGTAGAACTTGATCAACGCCTTGCGGAGCGCATTGTCGAGCGCATTCACGGGACCATTCCCCTGAGCCGCTGTGTGTTCGACTTCTCCGTCCGGTCCCTCGATCATGATGGTGGCTTCCGACAGAGGCGGTTCGTCCTCCGTACGCTTCTCATCGATCACGCGGAAACCGATCAGACGGAAATGCCGTGTGCGTTTGCCGTTGACGCCCTTTTGCAGCAGCAATTCGAATGAGGCCTCGGCGCCCTCGAACTGGAAGCCACGATTTTCCATCTCCTTAATCTCGGCAAGGAGGTTCCGCACCGCCGGTTTCAGTTCTTCGACATCGACGCCGTACTCCTGCGCCTTGTAGAGGATGTTGCTGCGCCCGGAGAGGTCCGACACGAGGACCCGCTGGCGGTTTCCCACCAGTTCCGGATCGATATGCTCGTAGGTCTTCGCATTTTTCTGCACGGCAGCAACGTGCACACCACTTTTGTGTGCGAAGGCGCTCATCCCGACGTAAGCCTGGCGCTTGTTCGGTTCGATATTGGCGAGTTCCCACACGAAGTGGGACAATTCACGCAACTTCCGGAGCTGTGCGGCCGTCACGACACGGTATCCCATCTTCAGTTGCAGATTGGCCGCGATGGAGCAGAGGTTGGCGTTTCCACATCGCTCCCCTACCCCATTGATCGTGCCCTGCACATGGACGGCGCCGTGTTGTACCGCAGTCAAACTGTTGGCGACGGCCAATTCGGAATCATTGTGGCAGTGGATCCCAAGAGCAGCCGGCACAACCGTCCGAACCGCATCCACTGCGGCGGCCACCTCGTGCGGCATACGGCCCCCGTTCGTTTCGCACAGACAGACGACATCGGCACCCGCCTCTGCAGCGGTCCGGCAGCACTCCACCGCAAATTCCGGATCGGCAGCATATCCGTCGAAGAAATGCTCGGCGTCAAAAATGACCGTGTCGACGTTCTTCTTGAGGAAGGCAACGCTGTCGAAGATCACTTCGAGATTGGCGGTTTTCGAAATACGCAGATCTTCCCGAACGTGCAGTTCCCAGGTCTTGCCGAAGATCGTGACGACCGGAGTGTCCGCCTGCAGCAGTTTACGAAGATTCGGGTCTTCCGCCGCTTTCACGCCGACTCGCCGTGTCGAACCGAATGCGGCGATCCGGGCATGTTTCAGGTGAAGTCTCTTCGCCTCCTTGAAGAACGCCTCGTCGCGCGGGTTCGAACCCGGCCAGCCCCCTTCGATGTAGCGGACCCCGAAGT
>CAZEWD010000417.1:0-1750 GCA_964515725.1 uncultured Binatia bacterium (SeqCode) | reverse complement strand
GGTGCGCAGGTCAGTGTCGTGGATTGCAACGCAGATCGCCTGCGTGCCCTGCACGAAATGCTTGGCGGGCATATCACGACCGTGATGTCGAATCCCACCCATATCGAAGAGGAAGTCATCAGCGCCGATTTGATCATCGGCGCCGTTCTCGTGCCGGGAGCAAAGGCGCCTCGCTTGATTACACGCTCGATGGTCCGTGCCATGCGGCCGGGATCGGCGATCGTCGACATTTCCATCGACCAGGGCGGTTGTAGCGAGACTTCGCGTCCCACGACGCTCGATGATCCGACCTTCGTGGTCAGTGATGTCGTCCACTATTGCGTGACCAACATGCCGGCCGCCGTGCCGCGTACGTCGACATTTGCACTGACGAACGCCACCCTTGGCTATGCGTTGGAACTGGCCGACCGCGGTCTGACCGAAGCGCTCCGATCAAACCGCGCACTCCGGGAAGGGCTGAATGTCTTCGACGGGCAGGTCACGCACGAAGGGGTCGCCCGAGCCTTCCGGATGCGGCACGTGCCCGTGCCAGAGGCCGTGGGCCTGTAGGGTGCTGGCAGATCGAGGTTCACTTTCGAAACGGACTCGTACTACTTGCGTCCCGCCTTCGCTTTTGCCGTTCCTTTTTTCGCGATGGATTTCCTTTTGGCTGCCTTTTTCGGCGCACGCTTTTTCTTCAGGCCGCGCCGCCGCACTGTCAGCACCGGACATTCTGCCATGCGGACGACCCGTTCGGCGACGCTCCCCATCAGGACGTGCGCCAGGCCGGTTCGGCCATGAGTCGCCATTACGATCAAATCGGCTTTCGTCCGTTTGGCGGTATCCGGGATCACGTGCGCTGGCGCACCCGTCTTCAGCAGTGCGGTGACTCTCAGCCGTTGTTTTTCCAGCTTTGTCATGAGTTCCGCCAACTGCTTCCGTGCGGATTCACGTTGTTCGACGAGCAGCGTAGCCAGGCTCGGGCTGGTGGCGTACATATCGACCGGCGCCGCATAATAGATCGGCTCCACGACATAGAGCAGAATCACCTCGGCATTGAACCGCTTGGCGAGGTCGGCCCCGTAATCGGCCGCATGTAACGAATCTTCGGAGAAATCCACCGGAATCAACACTCGCGTCACACTCATGCCGTCACCTCCTGGACCCGCGGGGAGTCTGTACTCGCTTGAGTTGTTACCACAGACTCTTCCTTGCGAATAGCCAAGGTGGGCTGATTGCTGATCGCCCGGCGGGAACGTGACAGCAGGGATCTCGAACGGTAGTTGTGGTCGTATGGAGAACCGGCGATCGGTCCGTGCCGTGTTGTTCGATGCCGGCGATACACTGTTTCGGCTGCGAGGCTCGGTCGGTGAGGTATATGCGCGTGCAGCGCAAAGTCATGGTGTCTCGGTGCCGTCTGCGGAACTGGATGTTCGCTTCCGGCAGGTGTTTCGTGAATCTCCACCGCTGTGTTTCGAGGGGACGGACGAGGAAGAACTGGCACGCCATGAGTATGCGTGGTGGCGTGATGTGGTGCAGCGCATCTTTGCGGGTGCCGTGTTTCCCGACTTCGACGGATTCTACCGTGAGCTGTTCGACTATTTTGCCCAATCGGATGCGTGGGATCTTTTCCCCGATACACTTCCAGCACTGGACCGGCTCGTAGCCCGCGGCCTTCGGCTTGGTGTCGTGTCGAACTTCGACTCGCGACTGGAGACGATTCTTGTCGGTTTCGGTTTGTACGAGAAATTCGAGGTGGTTGTCGTATCCG
>CAZEWD010000416.1:0-1760 GCA_964515725.1 uncultured Binatia bacterium (SeqCode) | reverse complement strand
ACTCGCATTGCTCAAAATCGCGTGTTTGGCCGGATCATACTGCTCGGCATTGACGCCGAGGCAGAAGGTCGGCACCTGGTCCGGCTGCGCCTTGGTGGGGGCAGAGAGGAGGACGCGTTTTGCGCCGGCGGCGATATGTTTGCTGGCGCCATCCAGATCGGTGAAGAGGCCGGTCGATTCGAGGACATAATCGACGCCCAGATCCTTCCACGGGAGTTGTGCAGGATCCTTCAGCGACATCGTTTTCGTGGTGCGGCCGTTGACGGTGAAACTATTCTCGGTGGCGCTCACCTCGGCGAGTTTACAATTCGGGCGGAAGCGGCCGTGGGTGCTATCGTACTTCAGGAGGTAGGCCAGATTATCTGCCGGAACCAGATCATTGACGGCGGCAATTTCAATGCCGCGTTCCGTGGCGATGCGATAAAAAAGACGACCGATACGACCGAACCCATTGATGCCCACGCGAAACGCCATTTCTCGACCTCCTCAGGTACAGCGAAAGTATGAACTGAAAACACGATAGAGAGCGGCGGATATTAGATCAACAACGGGGAGAAGAAACGGCGGGCAGCGGACGTATGAGAGGCGAGACAGCAACCGCCCTTGCAACGCGAAGCGCTTTCCGCTTTTCCCGAGGCGCACGCGCCCGTAGCTCAGATGGATAGAGCGGCTGGCTTCGAACCAGTAGGTCGGGAGTTCGATTCTCTCCGGGCGCACTCTCCCTCTTGCGCAAGACCAACCACGAATGCAGGCACCCGGCCGTGGGTCCCGCGGGGGTGCTGCTGCAGAATGCGGTAACCACGGAAGATACAGTGCAGGCTCTCACCGAGTCTGGTCGTATCCAGGATGATCTGAAACATTCCCTGATCTACACGGTGGCCATCCTACAGCCCTCCGTGCACCGCTGACACTGCTCCGGACATCCCCTGCTTCTCAACGCCGATCAGCCGACATCTCGATTGCCCCAAAGATAGAGACACCCCCAGCCAATCGAATCGACTCTCCGAGGCTCACGACGGGCTCCGACGGGTCTCATTGACTCTTTGGCGCCCCCCGGACTTCGAGGCCTGCTTATCAGCGAGCTTCGTTCGTTTCGGGACCGACAACAATACGCGACCCTTGCTTCGTCGAACCTTGACTTGCTGCTTGCTTGGTAAGAAGGTACCAAGCTCGAAGTACGACGCCCAAAGGGAGAGGGAGACGCCTGCATGGCCACGGAATCAACCAAGGGTTCTCAGATTCACGTCCGGGTCGCTGCCGACCTGAAGAAGGCGCTCAAGATCTTCTGTGTACGCGAGGGGACGACGGAGCAGACCTGGGTGGTCGATTTGGTAGAGGCCGAGCTCACAAAGCGCGCTCCAGATCTATGGTCGCATTCGCGAGCAAGAAAGGCCGGGAAGTAGGCGACCATGCAGAGGGCAAAGCCGGTGTCGGCCGTTGACCTAATGCGCCGCTACCATGCGGCGGATTCGAACTAACTCATGAGCACACTCAGAGACCTCCAACCAACGCCGCCATATACGGCATTCTTTTTGATGCGCTCGTCACGTGCCCTCAGTCGAGGTCGGTAGCTTTGGCATGAACGTCTTTCAGACCCATTCGCGAATCGTCCACGATTACGCGACCTACATTGGCAGCTTCCTGAACATCGCCGATCCAAACATCCGCGAGGTTGTCGAAAGCGAGCTGAGCCAAGGGAAGCTCTGGCCTGAGCCACTCCTGCAGTTCAACCCGGCCTTCGAGATGGCAGGCAATGTCGC
>CAZEWD010000415.1:0-1763 GCA_964515725.1 uncultured Binatia bacterium (SeqCode) | reverse complement strand
CTGAACCTTGCCAGCGCCGCAGGATCTGGATCTGGCCTTTCGACAGATCTTGCCGCTCGATCATTTCGATGGCCTCGATGTTATCGAGGAACGGTACGATGTCTTCCATACGTTCGATCATCGTTTCCAGGATTGCCTCGGACGGGTACGTGACAGTATCGTTGGCTTCGAAACGCATGGCCGCTCTCTGCCATGGAAACGGCGGAAATTCCACCGGTCTGAGAGGGGCGATCCAGGTTGCACAGAGGAGTGGTGCTCCCCCTCTTTCTCGACACCTGTCGTCCGGAAGTGGTACACGCGGGCGCCATGGGTCGTAACCGGCGCAAGCAGCGCGACACCTCAAAGGGACAGTCGCCTCCGAAGGTGGCGGTCGAGAGTGTGGTTCGACCTGCGACTCGGACTCCGGCTTCACGTCTTCCGGTTCGACGGCACCCCGCGGTGTTCTGGGCTGCCCTGGTCGTTCTGCTTGCCCTGACGGCCTTGACGTTCCATCCGGTGCTGCGGGCTGGATTCCTGTCCTGGGACGATCGTGCATACGTGACCGGCAATCCGTTGCTGCGGATGCCGGGCGGCCTGGTCAAATTATGGAACCCTTACGAGCCAACGCGAGACCAGTACTACCCGCTTCTGTTCACGTCGTATTGGCTGGAGTACCGGGTTTGGCAGGATGACGGCACGGGTTACCACGCCGTCAATCTCGGGTTGCACCTTGCCAATGTGGTTCTTGTCGCACTGCTGGCCGAATCCCTCGGGGCATCGATGCTGGTCAGTCTGGGCGTTGCGGGGGTGTTTGCGCTGCACCCGATGCAGGTTGCGTCGGTTGCATGGATTGCCGAGCGCAAGAACGTCCTGTCGGGCTTCTTCTATCTGTGCGGTTTTCTGCTCTATCTGCGACATCGACGAACGGGCCGGACCGGCAGTTATGTCTTGGCGCTCGTCGCATTTCTGGGCGCCCTTCTGAGCAAGACCCAGACAGTCACGCTGCCGGCATCGTTGCTCCTCGTCGAATGCCTCCTGCCGGGGATGGCTCGGTTGCGGCGCATCGACATCTCGGGTGTAGCCACGCGTCTCGTTCCCCTGTTCCTTCTTGGATTGGCTGCCGTGCTCGTCACGGCGCGCGTCGAACATGCCAATCTCGACTGGACGCGAATTCCTTCCCTTGTCGAGCGGCCGGTAATCGCGGCGAACGCCGTATGGTTCTACCTCGGCAAATTCCTTCTTCCGATCGACCTGTCGCCTATCTATCCTCGCTGGGACCTGCGGGGACTGGGACTCCTCCCGTTGGCCGGTCTGCTCGTCTGGCCCGCAGCCTTGTGGGCCGTCTTGCGGTATCGGCAACGGCTGGGTGCATTGTGGCTCTGGGGTAGTGGCCACTTCTTGATCTCTCTGTCACCGATTTTGGGGCTCATCCCGTTCGGCCTGCAAATCCACACGTTCGTGGCCGACCATTTCGTTTATCTGGCCCTGGTCGGCAGTGGTTTGGCTGCGGTCTGCAGTCTCGACATGCTGGCACGATGGACCTTCGGCGAGCGGAGTGATCGCGCAGTGATGGCGATCGGTCTGTTGATTGCCGGTTTGTTGGCGGTGCAAACCCATCGCCAAACCTCCTACTGGCAGAACGACGAGGTGTTTTGGCAGCGCGTGATCACGTACAATCCCGATACTGTCCCGGGCCACCAGACACTTGGCTTTCTGTATCGTGGGCAGGGGCGATGGAAGGAAGCTCTGCCCCATTTCCGCCGGGCTTCGGAACTGCGACCCGA
>CAZEWD010000414.1:1485-1765 GCA_964515725.1 uncultured Binatia bacterium (SeqCode) | reverse complement strand
CCGTATGGTTTCGGGGCCCGCCATGATTCGCGACGAGAACGGCATGCTGGCGGGCTACGTCTACGTCGATCTGGCAGGCCGTGACATCGGCGGTTACGTGACGGAAGCCAAACGGATCGTGGCCGGGAAGGTCAAGCTACCGACCGGGTATGCTCTGCAGTGGAGCGGCCAGTACGAAAACATGATGCGGTTGCGCGAGCGGCTGGAGGTCGTCGTGCCGATGACCGTCTTTCTCATTTTCGTGCTTCTCTACATGAACACGAAGTCGAGCGTGAAAGCG
>CAZEWD010000414.1:0-1475 GCA_964515725.1 uncultured Binatia bacterium (SeqCode) | reverse complement strand
GAGGCCATTGTCATGCTGTCCGTGCCATTTTCCATGGTGGGAGCAATCTGGCTGCTCTATCTGTTGGATTACCACACCTCGGTCGCCGTCTGGATCGGCATGATCGCGCTCATGGGTCTCGATGCGGAGATGGGTGTGTTCATGCTCCTGTATCTCGACCTGTCCTACCATGAAGCGGTGCAGCAGGGACGCATGCGAACGGCAGAAGATCTGCGGGAGGCGATCCTGCATGGTGCGGTGAAACGGATTCGTCCCAAAATGATGACGGTAACCGCTGGCATGCTGGGTCTGATGCCGATCATGTGGTCGCTCGGCAGTGGTGCGGACATGATGAAGCGTGTGGCCGCACCGATGATCGGTGGGCTCGTAACCAGCTTTCTCATGGAATTGCTCGTGTATCCGCCCATTTACGAATTCTGGAAATGGAACTTCGAGAT
Organism: uncultured Binatia bacterium (SeqCode); assembly: GCA_964515725.1. Taxonomy (GTDB): domain Bacteria; phylum Desulfobacterota; class Binatia; order HRBIN30; family HRBIN30; genus CAZEWD01. Next base: position 1,038 of record CAZEWD010000414.1, on the reverse strand, counting down.
GCGGCGGGGCCGTGTCGATGTGGCGGCGCTGGCGGCCGCTCAGTCCCACGGGTCCTGAGGTGACAGGACAGCGCGGTGGTATGACATCTGCCGCGCCGTCCTGGAGCGACTGGTCGCTGTCGCACGTTCGTTCATCCGGACCTCTCTTCCGTGGGAGCCTGACACCTCCAATCCGCGCAAATCGTTCCCGGAAACATTCTTGGAGATGGGAGTCTTGAAATCGCGGAGGGCACGTTTGGCAATGAATCCGTTCTGGCACGCAAGCCGCTTACTCGCAGCCTCGACGCGATCGGAAGATGAATTGCCACGGCCGAATGAAAAAAACCCTGCCCAACAATTGGTCCTACCAAAGGAATCATTCCGGAAGGTGCGGATCGTGCAGAGGACGCGTCTGAGGGACCATTGCATGGCAAAAGTGCGAGGCCCCAGGATCCTCATCATCGATGATTACCAGGAGTTGCGCGAGGCTGTGGCGGAACTGCTTTCTTTCGAAGGGTACACAGTCGAGCAAGCAGGGGACGGTGCCGAGGCGCTACAGAAATTGCGATCCGGGTTCCGCTCGGCGCTGATCCTTATGGACATCGTGATGCCGGGGATGAATGGTGTCGAGTTCCGCCGCCAGCAGAGCATCAGCCCCGAGTTTGCCGACATTCCGGTCGTCACGTACTCCGGCTTTTGTGGCTTCAGCGATCTCAGTGAGCAGATCGGTGCGGCGGCCTTCGTGAACAAATCGGCCGATGTGAATCAACTGATCTCCGTTGTCCGCCAATACTGCAAGCTGCGTTGAACCGGGGCTCGATTCCACGATCGGGTGTAACATTCGTTATTCCGCCCGATGGAATCCGCGGCTAGGATCACGCCAGCCTATGGATCGATACTCCATCCTGGTCGTTGAAGACGATGCCGATACGCGAGAAGGTTTGGCCAGCCTGCTCGAGTCGAACGGGTACGACGTGGTGGCCACCCCCGACGGAGCTGAGGCGCTCGGCAGGCTGAGGAAGAACAGTTCCCTGCCGTTCGAGTGCCACGCCGGGCTCA
>CAZEWD010000413.1:0-1794 GCA_964515725.1 uncultured Binatia bacterium (SeqCode) | reverse complement strand
CAAAGAGACCGCGCCGTTGGGACAGATAGAAACCGGCCAACAGCAGTGCCATGACCGCTGTGCCGATGAGGACTGGCCCGGCCAGATCCGGCCCGGTGGTGATCAGGAGGAGACCGAGTCCGCAAACGGTGAAGGCGATTTGTGCTGCCACATTCATCGTGACGTCGACCACGACGGTGGCCCCCGCGATGCTGGCCCGCAGGCCTGCACGTGCCATCAGGACAGCCCGCACGACATTGCCGCCGATCTGCGCCACGGGCAGCAGGCCGTTCACCGATTCGGAAATCCAGCGTGCTCTCGTGACGATCAGGAGTCCCGGTCGACCCGAGTGTGGCATGAGAGCGCGCCAGCCGATGCCATTGGTGAAAAGCGGTACCAGGTGGTACGCCGCGATGACGGGCAAGCCGGAACCGGCGACGGCCAATGCTGCCAGCACCTGACCGGGACCGTGAATCAGGATCAGCCAGAAAAAGAGGGTAAGGCCGATGGCTCCGGCAAAAATCGTCGGTAGATGACCGCGTATCCGCTGCTTCACCGTGTGACGCCCTCACTCCCGGGACGGCACAGAATCGGACGAAAAACTTCGAGCACTTTGACGGGCCGTCAGCCACCAGAACACGGGTGTGCCGATCCCCGCTGCGATGACGAATGGGATAAGCCATCCCAACCAGGTGAGTGGTCCGATCAGATAAAGAATATCGTTGAGATCGAAGCCACCGCCACTGGGCTGGTCGAGTGCTCCGGGCACTCCTCTCTCTGCCATCTCACTACGTAGGGCAAATGCTCCAACGAGTGACACCGTTGCGCTCACGCCAAGAGCCAGTGCCCACCAGCCGAGTTGTGGGCGGACGCTGAGAGCCAGACCGAGGAACAGGGTGGTCCGTACAACGAGGTCGCACAACCGGTCGTACATGTGGCCGAAGGCGGTGGCTTTGTTGGCTTCGCGGGCCAGTTCTCCGTCGGCATGGTCCAAAAGCGCCGATAAGATGTAGAGTGCGCCTCCCCAGTTGGCGGCGCGCTCACCACCGCCGGCGTATAACCCGGCGGCGGTAAGACCGATGATCAACGATGCCGTCGTCAGGTGGTTCGGCGTTACTCGTGTGCCGCGTAACGGGCGAACGCACCAGAGGGCGAGCCGGCTATCCCAGGGCTTCACCGGGATGTTCCGGACGGAGAAACTTGATCTGGAGGGGCAGCTCAGACGAGACCCAGAGCGACCATGGCACGGGCGACCTTCAGAAATCCTGCGATATTGGCACCCACCACGTAGTTGCCTGGAGCGCCGTACTCCGCCGCTGTTTCGTAGGAAACCAGGTGGATGTTCGTCATGATTTCGTCGAGCTTCTGTTCCGTGAACTCGAAGGTCCACGTGTCACGGCTGGCGTTCTGCTGCATTTCGAGGGCCGACGTGGCCACGCCGCCAGCGTTGGCCGCCTTGCCCGGACCGTAGGCAATCTTGGCATCGAGGAAGACCTTTACGCCTTCCGGTGTCGTCGGCATGTTGGCGCCTTCGCCGACGGCAATGCAGCCGTTCTTCACGAGTGTTTGCGCGTCTTTGCCATTGATCTCGTTTTGTGTGGCACAGGGAATCGCGACCTGGCAGGGGATCTGCCAGATATTGCCGGCGGGGATGTATTCGGCGTCTTTGTGGTAGGTCGCGTAGTCGGCAATGCGCCGGCGCTCGACTTCCTTCAATTTCTTGATGAGATCGAGATCGATGCCTTTTTCGTGCACGATGACACCGTTGGAGTCTGAGCAGGCGATGACTTTTGCTCCGAGTTCCTGGAGCTTTTC
>CAZEWD010000412.1:1463-1820 GCA_964515725.1 uncultured Binatia bacterium (SeqCode) | reverse complement strand
ATGACTTGCATCTGCTCGCCCTGGCAGCGGGCTGCGCCAAGCTCAAGAGCAAGGGCAAGCAGGCAGCGGCCTGAAAGCCAGGGACGCCGCTCCTGGCCGGCGTATCAGCCGGCCGGAACTTTGCGACGCAACGTTTCGCAATAGCGGGTGAACTCTTCCGGTAGGGGAGCCGTCACCGAAAGATGCTCTTTCCGTGAGGGGTGGTGCAAGACGACACGTGCCGCGTGCAACAGATGCCGCCCGGGGCGGCCACTCACTTGCGCACGCCTCCCGTACAACGGGTCGCCGACCACCGGGTGACCCAGCGCTGACGACTGTGCACGGATCTGTTGCCGCTCTCCTGTAATGCTGAGGAAC
>CAZEWD010000412.1:956-1453 GCA_964515725.1 uncultured Binatia bacterium (SeqCode) | reverse complement strand
CGTCACCGCCAAACGTGATCCTTCGAGGGGGACGGCGCTCACCCGCACTTTGTGCGTATCCCGTGGGTCGGACGACAGAAAGTGCTTCGCTTCGCCGGTCTTGCAAATTTCTCCGGTGACCAGCGCCAGGTAATCTTTGACGACCTCCCGGTCGCGGAACTGCCGCCGCAATTCGGCATGTGCTTCGATCGTGCGCGCCGCCAACAACACCCCCGACGTGTCGGTGTCGAGGCGATGAACCAGTCCGGCTTCGAGCGGTGCACCCACAGCACGCATTTCGGGATACCGGGAGAGAAGGAAATTGGCGACGGTGTTCGTTTCGTCTGCTCGCAACGCCAGGGATGGTATGCCAGCCGGCTTGTTCACCGCGACGATCGTATCGTCCTCGTACAGAATGGGAATCTCGAGGGCAGGATTGGCTTCGAGTCCTGGAGGTTGGATGACCTCCTCCGCCACCTGCACGCGATCCCCGGCCTGCAGGAGAGTTCCCTTGCGCA
>CAZEWD010000412.1:0-946 GCA_964515725.1 uncultured Binatia bacterium (SeqCode) | reverse complement strand
TCGTTGACCCGCACGCTACCGCCAGCGATCACAACCTGTGCACTGCGGCGCGATAGGTGTGGCAGATGATGGGCAAGAAAGATGTCCAGCCGGGAGCCTGCTGCATCCTCGCCAACGCTGATCTCATGCATGGGAGCGCCATGTAGAGAAAGCGACGGGTCTTCGACAGTTCCTGTTCCGGCACGGACTTCCCACTTGATCCGGTTCGCCTGCCAGTCCAATCTGCGGAGAATGAATTGGGATCACTGGCGCGCACAATTTCCGATCACGGATAAGCTCGTTCATCTCAACCATGCAGGAGTCTCTCCCATCTCGCTGCGGGTGGCGAGTGCCACCGCAGACTTCATGCGTAGTGCATTGAACCTCGATCGCAACCTCTACCAGCAGTGGGAAGCCCGCACTGAAGCGATCCGTACGGCCTACGCTGGTTTGATCGGTGCTCAGGCACACGAAATCGCGTTCGTGAAAAACACCTCCGAAGCGATTTCTCTGGTGGCGGGCGGACTCGACTGGCGTTCGGGCGACAACGTGATTGCAGTAGATGGGGAGTATCCTGCCAACATCTATCCCTGGTACGGACTGAACCGCCGGGGTGTGGAGACGCGTCTGGTGAAACCCGTGCGTGGCCGGGTTCTGGCCCGGGACGTCGAGGCGTTGATCGACTCGCGCACCCGCGTTGTCTCGGTCAGCTTCGTCGATTGGAACAGCGGGGCGCGTACGGATCTGCGGCCGCTCGGTGAACTGTGCCACGCTCGCAATATCCTGTTTTGCGTCGATGGGATCCAGGGTGTCGGAGCGGTCCCCCTCGACGTCGAAGAGGCACAGATCGACTGTCTGGCCGTAGGCGGTCACAAATGGTTGTTGGCACCGGAAGGCTGTGGCTTCCTCTATGTCTCTCGAAGGGTGGTGGATCGCCTTCATTCGATCCTGCTCGGCTGGAAGAGCG
>CAZEWD010000411.1:0-1827 GCA_964515725.1 uncultured Binatia bacterium (SeqCode) | reverse complement strand
GGATCCCGAGAAGCTCCTCGTACTGCCGCTTGATCTTGCGCCGGCCGGCCTCATCCCGGGGAAGATCGCCTTCCTCATCACCCTCGGCTCCGGCATCGTCCTCGAAGATCCGAAGATTCTTCTTTGACTTCGCGCCTTTGTCCTTTTTCGACGTCCGCGCCATCGCGACACTCCTCCTGATCAACGGGTACGTTCCGTGTACCCGCAGTTCTTCTCGCAAACCCAGAAGAAACCATGCGGGCCAAACCCCGCGTACATGGTCACGCGACTCTCCGCACCGCAGCTCGGACACATTTTCTTTCGCTGTGCCGCCCCGCCTTTTTCCGCTGTCTTGGCTTTCTTTTCAGCCATCGTACCTGCCTCCTGACATCAGACTACCGGCCAACGGCATGCGCACTTCGATCGAGGAACACGCACAGGGATTCCGTCAAGCGAATTCGATGCTCGACCGGAGGTCGTTGACACGATCGCGGCATTAACGGACAGGCTCCGATCTGTCAATAACGACCCCTGCCGCCTGCATTCTCTACCGCACTTTTTCACACCCCTCCTCGTTACCGCCAGAGTGCCGGCACGCATGGCAACAACACTGGGATGCTACAATCGCCCTTCTCATTCTGCCGCTTGTCCGGAGCCTGCCGAACGGTATAGGAAGATCTCCCGGCGCTTCCATCAGAGCGCGACCGTATTCCCAAGGAGTTTCGATGATCACGAGTGAAGATTGGCATCAACCCAACTCGACAGGCAATTTTCGCGGGGCGTCCGCCGCCGCCAGCCCCCCGAGGTCTGTCGCCAATCGATTCCGGCAGGTGTCCGTCCGGCAACGCATGCGTTTTCTCGCCTCTGTTCTGTTGATCGGCGCGATGCTCTGCACCGCATCCATGTCTCGGTTGTATGCGCAGACCTGTGGTGGGGACTGCAATGCCGACGGCGAAGTCACAGTCGACGAGATCGTTTTCGCGGTGAACATTGCTCTGGGTGCAGCGCCGGTGGCCTCATGCACTGCGGTGGATCTGGACGGCGACGGCCAGGTGACCATTGATGAATTGATCCGGGCCGTCAGCCACGCCGTCGATGGCTGTCCTGCGCCAGTGGTCTGCACGCCACCGGCCTGCGGCGCCGGCACGGTGATCTACTGCCCGGGGAACTGCCCGGGAGGTTGCGGGTCGATCTGCGTGACACCGACCCCGACGGCCACACCCACGGCGACACCGACGCCGACCAATGCCGGCTGGGCGCCGAGTATCGTCTATCGGGCACCGCACGAGGCAGCGCCACGCGGTTGGCTCGATGTGCGCGGCCTGATCCACGCACACAGTGTCTATTCGCACGACGCCTGCGACGGTGAACCGGTCAAGAATGGCCAGCGGGACCCCGTGTGTCTTGCCGATTTCCGAAGTGCCGTGTGCACGACAAAACACGATTTCGTCATGCTCACCGATCACAAGGACTCCTATGCGGAGTATGAGTTTCCCGAAGTCTTGCTGTACAGCGAGGAACGTGGTGACGAGTTGATCTACCGCGACGGAAATCCCGTTGCCTCATGGGCGGCCTGTCCGGACCAGAGCCGCTCGTTGATCCTGGCGGGAACCGCCGTATCCTACCTCTTCAGTTCCCTAACATCTCTGCTATTGGTGTCAACCGATGCGGAGACGCTCTCGGGCGTCTATCACTGGCAGGTCGGGAAGCTCAGCGACCTCACGTGGGATGCTGTGCCGTTCGTTTTCGTGGTGTGTCTAGTGGGGACGTGCATCCTGATGATGTTATCCAACAAGCTCAACCTCATGTCCCTGGAGGACAAGGATGCCAAGGCCCTGGGGATGGACA
>CAZEWD010000410.1:0-1834 GCA_964515725.1 uncultured Binatia bacterium (SeqCode) | reverse complement strand
GGCGGCCACTTCCTTTACCAGCCGGGAGGAAGTGTACGAGTGCGTTTCTCCGGTCGCCATGAAGATGGTGTTGATATGCGGTTTGAGATGGCGGTTCATCATTGCCATCTGGAATTCGTATTCGAAGTCGGAAATCGCGCGCAATCCTCGAATGATGACGGTTGCCCCGACTTTGTCGCAGTAATCAACCAGCAGGCCTCCGAAATTGTCGACGGTCACCCGGTCACCGTGTTCCACGAGGGCCTCGCGGATCATTTCAACCCGTTCGTCTCCCGTGAAGAAGGCGCGGTCCTTCTTGGCATCACTCGTGACTCCTGCCACGGCGACGATCAACTGGTCGAATACCTGAACTGCGCGCCGGATCACATCGATGTGGCCGTTCGTAATCGGGTCGAATGAACCCGCATACACGGCGCGCAAACGTCGAGAACTGTCTTGTGCTTCCGCCATCATCCCCAAGGTAAATAATGCGAGCGTTGTCTTTCCATAGTGACGCGTATGCGTCAATTCTAGTTCCCCGAAGGACTTCTGTGGAGCATTGCCGGCATGATGCTCGACGATCGCCCACCCTCCCGGCTTCAGGAGTGGGAGACTTCCGATCCTGTTCAACGTCTGGTCGAGTGCGCCCGTTCCGTAAGGTGGATCGAGAAAGATGCCGTCAAAGCGAATCCGCCTATTTGTGAGATGCCGAAGCGCCGTCTCAACGCTCCGCACGATAACGCGGGCGCGATTGCTGAAACCACAGGCTTCGATGTTTTCGCGTAGAATCCTGGCTGCCGCTTCGTTGTGCTCCACGAAAGTCACGTGAGCAGCGCCTCGGCTCAGCGCTTCGATGCCTAAAGCGCCGCTGCCAGCGAAAAGGTCGAGAAGAATGGTGCCATCGATCGGATGACGGCTGCCCAGAATACTGAAAAGGGCGCCCTTCACCTTGTCCGCGGTGGGCCGCACGGTCCGGCCCCGTACCGTGCGCAGACGGCGCCCCTTCGCTTCACCTGCAATGACGCGCATCTGTCGATGGATGGAAAAAGAAGGAGAGACCCGATGCCGTTCGGTTGGTGCAATCCCCGAAACAGCCGGTGGCGGGGTGAGTGACCTGTTTAGGCACCTGAGTGTATGTGCAGGGCACCGAGGCCGCTGGGGGTGTGCCGGGGTGTGCCATCGAATTCGCGGACTCGCCCGTCCCGTGATTGGAATCAGGACGGGTCGGACGGCTGCGCAGGTGAAGAGGCAGGGCTGTCGAGACGCTGGGTAATCCGTTCGAGACGTTCCTCGAGTTCGGCTACGCGGTTCTCGAGATCTCCCAACCTCTGCGCGATCGCTTCACCGCGGGACGTTCCGGGCACCGTGGATACTGGCTGGATTTCGTCGATGGGATGGGCCTCGGGGCTCAGGAGTTGGGCGAACCGCTCGGCGCGTGAGCCCGGCGACGGCGGGATGCGGGTGACCATCTGGCGGGATAGCAGTTGGTCGAGGACGGCCTGTAGATCATCGAGCGTCGGCAGGGAAACCATACGACTGCAGCGTGCACGGAGTTCGCCCGGGCTTTGTGGGCCGCGCATGAGGAGTTCCGCCATGACGGAGAGCGCCGGTGCATCCAGATTCAGGGCGTCTTTGCCATTGTGACAATACTTTTCGACGCGACTATTACCCGGAAAGACCCTCCGCGCCAGGTACTTTCCCACCAGACTCTCGAGCGCCGTCGCCACTTCGTCCTCATCGAGGTTCATTACCGGATGCCTGTTGTTTTTCTGGTTGGCTCCGTTGGTGGCGGCGTTCAAAGTAAGCGGATAATGCTCTGGTGTCGTAAGCGCCTTTTCGATCAATACCCCGAAAA
>CAZEWD010000409.1:0-1840 GCA_964515725.1 uncultured Binatia bacterium (SeqCode) | reverse complement strand
GTACGATTATCTTGCCGCCCTGGAGTATTGTCTGGTGCAGCGTCCGTTTCGCGCTGTTTTCCAGATGATTTCCGGTTTTATCCTGGGTTGGATCATTTACGTGCCGCTGCACGAACTGATGCATGCGTTCGGCTGTATGGCTGCAGGTGGGACTGTAAGCCGGCTGGAGATCGATGCGATTTATGGTGCAGCACTTTTACAGCACATTTTTCCGTGGGTCGCCGTTGGTTCCGACTATGCCGGACAACTCACCGGTTTCGACACACACGGCAGTGATGCGATCTATCTGGTCACCGATTTTGCCCCTTTTCTGCTGACGTTGTTTGTCGGGGCTCCGGCCTTGCGCCGTCTCCCGCGACTGAGTTTGCCGGCTCCGTGGCGTTGCCTGCTTTTCGGCACACTCCTTCCCGTGGCCTTTGCGCCGTTCGTGTCGTTGCCAGGAGATTATTATGAAATGGGTTCAATCCTGGTGTCGGCCTGTATGGCAGCCATTTCCCCTGGATTTGATGTAACGCGCTGGCGTAGCGACGATCTCATCCTGCAAGTCAGAACTCTGATGGGTCCGGAAGGATCGGGGAGCATCGGCGATTCTATTGGGATCACGGCGGGATTCGCCCTGGGGGCTGTGATGGCCTGGGGAACGTATCTTCTGGGAGCACGTCTGGGGGGCAGAGCCGAACGGCCAGGTTCTGCGTCGTCGGTCGCGCGATGAGGTACCGCCCCGATAAACGGGTGCGCCCCTCAGAAGCCCAGCGGGAATTTCCTGCAAAGAGAGACGACGTCGTCGGCGATGGACTTGAGGGCGGCTTCGTTGCCAACGTTTTTCAGTGCGCGGGCGATCAGACCGGCAATGACCGCCATTTCCGGTTCTTTCATGCCCCGTGTCGTCACGGCTGGTGTTCCGATCCGGATACCACTGGTGACGAATGGGGATCGTGTCTCGAAGGGGACAGTGTTGCGATTCACTGTGATGTGAGCCTGATCGAGGGTGTCCTGTGCCGTCTTGCCGGTGATGTCGGTATTGCGCAGGTCGATGAGCATGAGATGATTGTCCGTCCCACCTGAAACAGGCCGGAATCCGTGTGTCTGGAGGCCTGTGCACAAGGCCTGTGCGTTACGGACAATCTGTTCCTGGTAAGTCTTGAACTCGGGTTGCAGCGCCTCGCGTAGCGCAACCGCCTTGGCCGCGATCACATGCATGAGCGGACCACCCTGATGACCGGGGAAGACGGCCGAACCGATGCTTTTGGCGTACGCCTCCCGCGACATGATCATGCCACCGCGCGGGCCGCGCAGTGTTTTATGTGTTGTCGTGGTGACAAACTCGCAATGGGGAACGGGAGAAGGGTGGATCCCCGCCGCTACCAGCCCGGCAAAATGGGCGATGTCCGACATGATCATGGCGCCGGCTTCATCGGCGATCCGGCGGAACGCGGCAAAATCGATCTGACGCGGATAGGCACTGTACCCGACGACGATCATCTTCGGCCTGTGCTGGCGCGCCAGTTCGGCGACTGCCTCATAGTCGATCCGTTCGTCGCTCTGACGGACACCGTACGGCACCACCTTGAAGAATTTGCCCGAGAAATTCACCGGGCTGCCGTGTGTCAGGTGGCCGCCGTGCGAAAGGTCCATCGCCAGGATCGTGTCGCCCGCCGTCAGTTGCGAGAAATAGACCGCCATGTTGGCCTGGGATCCCGAGTGCGGCTGGACATTGACATAGTCGGCGCCGAACAACTCCTTTGCTCGCGAGATGGCGAGATCCTCGACCACATCGACGAACTCACAACCGCCGTAGTAACGTTTGCCCGGGTAGCCCTCGGCGTACTTGTTGGTGAGG
>CAZEWD010000408.1:0-1853 GCA_964515725.1 uncultured Binatia bacterium (SeqCode) | reverse complement strand
ACAGCGTGCAGCACTCCTTCTGGCGCGCATGGAGGGTCAGTCCTATGAAGAGGTGGCGCACGCCCTCTCGTGTTCCGTCTCGGCCGTCAAGAGTCTCATCCATCGGGGTACGATCACCCTCCGCAGGTGTTTCGAAAAGGAGGTCATTGAACCATGAAATGGCGATGTTGGTTGGTGCGCCGCCACCTGACTGCCTGGTCGGATTCTGAACTCACCGGGCATTGTTCCAGCCGTATCGAGACTCATCTGCAGCATTGTCCACGATGCATGGCGGAGGCACGGGCGGTCCGTTGGTTGGTTGACCTGCAGAGGAGCGCTGCCGGGAGGGTTTCGGCCGATCTCGAACTGGGAAAAATGTGGAACTCCCTTGTGGCCCGGTTAGATGAGGCCGAAGAGAGCGAATACGTATTCGGGTGGACCCGGCTGCGGCCCGCTGTCGTTGCTGTGGCCTTGCTCGTCGTCTGCCTGGCCGGATTTATCGGCCTGGCCGGTGATTCGGAGAAGGTTCTGATCCCGCTCGGGATCAAGCCGCCGCCTGCCGCGGTTTCCCGCGCTCCGGTCCTGTTCCGGGATTATCCGATGATCGAGAAGCTTGATTTGTTGCAGCATTTCGACATGGTGGAAACGATACCGTTGGAAGAGGATGGAACCTCTGCGCATAGTTGAAAGGCAGTTGCTGTGTGGATTCGTTCGGCCGTCCTGATCGGAGTCCTTCTCTGGCCATTCGAAGGGTATGCTCAATCCTGGAAAGACATGAGTCCACGCCAGCGGTACGATGCCATGCAGAATTACCGCCGGTTCGAGCAGCAGCCGACGAACCAACAGCACAAGCTGCAGGAGAATTATCAGCGCTGGCAAGGACTTTCGCCGCAGGAGCAAGAACGCCTGCGGCACAATTACGAGCGCTGGCAGCAGATGCCGCCCGCCGAACAGCGCCGGCTGGAAGAGAAATACGAGAGGTGGAAGAAAGAGGGTGAGGATCCTGACGGGAGGGATTAACTGCTGCGGTAGACGATCAGGCCGTGCGTGGGATCATACGGTGAAACGGCCAGGGTTACCCGGTCCCCGGGAATCACCTTGATGTGAAACCGCCTCATACGGCCGCTGATTTTGGCAAAAAATGTCTGGCCCTTGTCCGATTCCACGCGAAACTGGCCACCTGCCATGACTTCTTTCACGGTTCCTTCGATCTGGATCAGGTCTTCACGACTCACGCACACTCCTCCTCGGGGATCGATGAATCTCGACGTGTAGCAAGACGGCTCGCCAAACGCCACGCTCCGAATCATCCGGAGCGGAGCCAGCGGGCGGCATCCTTGGCAAAATAGGTCAGGATCATATCTGCTCCCGCACGTCGTATCGCAGTCAGAGTCTCTCGCACGACACGCTCTTCGTCTAGCCAGCCGTTCTGTACGGCAGCTTTGATCATGGCGTATTCGCCGCTCACGTTGTAGGCCGCGATGGGATGGTCGAAGGATTCTTTAACGCGCCAGATCAGATCCAGGTACGCCAGGGCCGGCTTGACCATGACGATGTCAGCCCCTTCACCGATGTCCAGTTCTACCTCCCGCAGAGCTTCGGACCCATTGGCTGGATCCATCTGGTAGGAACTCCGATCGCCGAACCGCGGTGTGGATTCAGCGGCTTCACGGAACGGGCCATAGTAGCCCGAAGCGAATTTTGCCGCGTAAGCCATGATGGGGAGGTGATCGAAGCCATGCTCGTCGAGGACTTCCCGAATCGCCCCGACGCGCCCGTCCATCATGTCGGAGGGAGCAATAATATCGGCACCTGCACGCGCATGGGAGAGCGCTTCCTTGGCGAGCAGATCCAATGTGCTGTCGTTGTCCACG
>CAZEWD010000407.1:0-1865 GCA_964515725.1 uncultured Binatia bacterium (SeqCode) | reverse complement strand
CAACACGTCGTTCTTCTAACGGGCTGATCCCGCTAATCAACGACAATTTTATGTGCCCTGAGACAATCTGGTCTTGCAGAGGGGGTGGACGACGTGCTTACCGGCCCAGCACCACCCTCGCCCTGCATGGCGCACAGACCAACGTCCACACACCCAGGGCTCAGATTTTCTTTTCTTTTTCCGCCCAATAGGGATCGCGTAGCTTGCGTTTGTAGAGCTTCCCGTTCGGATCACGGGGCATTGCTTCAATGAAATCGACCGAACGGGGGCATTTGTACCGTGCCAGCCGCCCCTGGCAGAATGCGATGATTTCCTCTGCCAGTGCAGCCCCGGGAACGGCGCCGTCCGTCGGTTCGATCACAGCCTTCACCTCTTCTCCCCAGTCTTCGTTCGGAACGCCAAACACCGCGGCATCCGCTACCTGGGGGTGGCTGAGGAGCGCCGCTTCGATCTCCGCCGGGTAGATGTTCGCACCGCCGGAAATGATCATGTCGATCTTGCGGTCACAAAGGAACAGGTAGCCGTCCTCATTCAAGTAACCGATATCCCCTACGGTGAAGAAGCCATCGCGGCGGTTGGCATCGGTTTTCGCCTTATCTTTGTGGTACTCGAAATCCATACCGCTCATCTTCATGTACACGGTGCCCGGTGTGCCCACCGGACAATCTGCCCCGCTCTCGTCGAGTACCCGGACCTCGGAGCTCGGCCATGCGCGGCCGACTGTGCCCGGATATTGCAGCCACTGCTGTGGCGTGACGAGCGTGCCACCCCCTTCGCTTGCCGCATAGTACTCGTAAATCACGGGACCCCACCACTCGAGCATCCGCCGTTTGACCTCGACGGGACACGGTGCTGCCGCATGGATCACCTGCCGCCAGGACGACAACGTGTACTTTTCTTTCACCTCGGCAGGAAGTGCGAGCAACCGGTGGAACTGCGTCGGCACCATGTGCGTCGTCGTCGGACGATACCGATCCACGGCGGCCAGGCAGCCCTCTGCCGTCCACTTGTCCATCAAAATGATCCGATGACCGAAGTGGAGGGAACACCCCATGAACATCATCACGGCCGTGTGGTACAGGGGCGAGCCAACCAGGTGTACGTTGTCGTCTTCCGCCTGAATTCCGAACCTCGTCAGAAACATCGCGAAAGCGGAGAAAACCATGTCTGGATCATAAGGAGACAAGGGGCGGCGAATCCCTTTCGGCCGGCCCGTCGTTCCCGACGTGTAGTTCATCACCTGCCCGGCCGCCCGGTCTGCCGGCAGCCCATCCGATTGCCCCTGGCTGAGTTCCGCATAGTTACGGAACCCCTGGATCTGACCGGCCGCAAAACGCGCACTCTCCGGAAAGCCGATCTCCTCCACGGCAGCGGACAGGCTATCGGCGTAGCGCTCCGAACCGACGAGCACCTGGGCTCCTGAGTCCTGCAGAATGTACGCGATCTCCGACCCGGTGAGATGTGTGTTGATGGGCACCAGATAGAAGCCCGCCTGCATCGCAGCCAGATAGACCTCGACCATCGGTGCGCCGTTGGGGAGGACCGTAGCCACAACCTCCCCTTTGCCGACACCGGCATCGCGAAGCCCGCCGACCAGACGATTCGAAGCAGCCAGCAGTTCTCCCGCTGAAAGGACGGCACCATCCGGATCGACGAGCGCCGCCCGCTCCGGCTGTTTCTGCGCGATTTTCCAGAAACCGTACTCCATCTCCTACCTCCAGACCGTTTTCTCACCCGGGCCGGCACATCCCGTCAATCTGAGGGAAGAACAGATTCCCTCTGGATCACGGGCCGGCGCGGCTATCAGGGCGATCCTCTTGCCAGTTGCCTATACGTCTTCTCTCCTGGCGCGCAAAGAACCTCTG
>CAZEWD010000406.1:0-1878 GCA_964515725.1 uncultured Binatia bacterium (SeqCode) | reverse complement strand
GCCCGCGGGCCCGCCCCCCAGTTCAGGTACTCGTTGGCCCAGGCATGGGCACGAACGGTTTTCGGCCGGGTGGAGGAGGCCAGCCCGACGGCAAACTGGAATACGTTGTCGGGTACAGGGACCTTGCGGATCAGGTTCTGGAAATAGAGGATCTCCTCCGCCGAAAGGATCACCGAAGGGGTGATGCTTTTCTCGGTCGTGGTGGCCTTGACAATATTCACCTCTTCTTCGAGCGACGGGTAATCGAGCCAGATGTTGAACATGAACCGGTCGAGCTGGGCCTCAGGCAACGGGTAGGTGCCTTCCTGCTCGATGGGGTTCTGGGTGGCCAGTACGAAGAAGGGTTCAGTAAGATGATAGCTCGTGCCAGCCACGGTGACCGCCTTTTCCTGCATCGCTTCGAGCAGGGCCGATTGCGTCTTGGGCGGCGTGCGGTTGATCTCGTCTGCCAGGATGATGTTGGCGAACACCGGACCGCGGATAAACCGGAAGTGACGGTTCTCGTCGAGAATCTCCGTGCCGACGATGTCGGACGGCATCAGGTCGGGCGTAAACTGGATGCGGCTGTAACTGAGCCCCAACGCACGTGAAAGGGTATTGACCATCAGCGTCTTGGCGAGGCCGGGCACGCCGACAAGCAGGCAGTGGCCTTTGCAGAAGATCGAGATGAGCAGGTTCTTTACCACCTCGTCCTGACCCACGATGACTCGGGCTATCTCAGATTTAAGCTGTCCGTATTTATTTACAAGTGCATCAACTGCTTCAACATCCGTCGAAAATTGCATGGTGGTCGTGTTTAGTTTTTACTCCAGTTGCGCTGGAAGGTGCAGTCCCGGTACTCATCCAGGATCGAGATGTACGTGGAATTTTTCCGGGCGGTGATCCATTCTTCGATGGCGGCCTCCTTTTTCTTTTCCAGCGCCAGTTGCTGAATCCTCGAGTAGTCTTCATCGAGATTCGCCTTATGGGGGTTGCTTCGCGACTTGAGGTAATAGATCCGGTAATCCTGTTTGCCGCGTTCGCTGGTCAGCACCGGAGCCGAGACCTCGCCCGTCTTTAACTTGTCAATGACGAAGAACACCTTGGCATCGAGCTGGCCCGACTCCCATTTGCTGTTGCCGGTGGCCGGGTTGACCATGAGTCCGCCGCTGTTCTTCCCCGGATCGTCGGAGAAAGCCACGACGGCGGCGTCGTAAGTCAATTTTTTCGACTGGATCAGCCCGGCGACACTGTCGAGCGTCTGGCGCGCCTGGTTGAGGTTCAACGGGGAGACTTTGGGCTGGACCAGGATATGGCGGGCATTGACGTACTCGCCGCGGCGCTCGATCAACTGGATCAGGTGGAGCCCGTCTTCGGTCTCGACGATGTCGGAAACCTCGCCCGGCTTCAGGCGGAAGGCAGCGGCCTCAAATTCGGCCCGCATCTCCCCGCGCTTGAACATGCCTAACTCTCCCCCTTGTTTCGACGATCCGGGATCCTCCGAATACAGCACGGCCAGCGTGCTGAAATCGTCGCCTTTGGTGATCCGGTCCTTAAAGCCCCGGATCTTGTCGCGCGCCTCCTGTTTTTCCGCATCACCCACCACCGGCCGCTTCACGATCATGCCGATCTCCAGTTCTGAATTCACCAGGGGAAGACTGTCTTTGGGGATCTTGCGAAAGAAACTTCTCACTTCCGACGGCGTCACGGAGACATCTTTGGTGATCTTTTGCTGTTCCTGCTCGGTGAGCATCTGCTCGCGGATCACTTCCCGCATTTCGCTCTTGATCTCGAGGAGCGTTTTGCCGAAGTGCTCCTCCAGCCGTTCGGGGGTGCCCGCCTGCGAGATGAAGTAGCGCATCCGCCGGTCCATCTCGGCCTCCACCTGTGCATCGGTGG
>CAZEWD010000405.1:0-1915 GCA_964515725.1 uncultured Binatia bacterium (SeqCode) | reverse complement strand
GGACTGTCTGATGGTCCGTGAGAAGTACACGCAACTTACACCAGATGAGATCCGTACCCTGGCCACGGCTATCGCGGTGACGGATGGCATGCTGATCGTCAGCGAAAACATGCGCGTATTGCCGGAGGCTTCTATCGAGACCCTGAAACGGGCCATGGCTCTTACAGGAGGCCGTCCGAGCACGCCCGATCTTCTTGCCGCTGACCCACCCTCCGTCGTGGTGAGCCGCTCGGCGCGACAGACGGTCGTCGCCGTCTTCAACTTTGCCGATACCGCGCAAGAGATGCAGACGGACCTGCGTGCGATCGGTGTCGATGTACCGGGTGCTCGCGTCCGGGAGCACTGGACAGGCATCGAGATTCCCATTCAGGACGGCACGGCTCAACTGGGCAGCGTGCCACCCCATGCCTGTCGTGTGCTCGTATGGGCGCACGGCAAGACCAACTGACCAACAAAAACAATTCGATTCCGAGGAGAAATGATGGATCCAACAGCGAAGAAAACCGCCCTGCGAATGATTCCCTATGGTTTGTACGTACTGACAGCAGAAACAGACGAGGGAGAAGTGGGCACTGCCACCGTCAACTGGGTGACCCAGGCATCGTTCGAGCCACCTCTCGTCGTGGTCGGGGTCAAAGCCGATTCGGGGGTTCATGGCGTAATGAAAAAGACCGGTGCTTTCGGACTGAACGTGCTCGGCAAAGACCAGACCGGTGTGGCGTTTGCCTTCTTCAAACCGGCCGTGAAGGAAGGAAACACACTCTCCGGCCAGACCTACCGGCGTGGCAGCACGGGTGCGCCGATCCTGGAAAGTGTACCGGGCTTCGTCGAGTGCAAGGTCGTTGAATTCATCGAGCGTGGCGATCACTCGGTCGTCGTCGGCGAAGTCGTCAATGCGGGTATTTCGAAGGAACCGGAAGGACGGATCGAGGACGTCACGTTACGGCTGCACGAACTCGGCGAAAAGACCTACTACGGAGGTTGAACGGCATCGCCACCCCGTTCGGACCATCCAAAAAAACGCCGGTGACTCCGTGTGACCTCTCTCCGTGCTCGCCTGATTCTGCTCGTCCTCTTGATCGGCGTGGCAGGTTTGGCCGTCTATTGGCAGAGACTTCCGGCAGAACCGAATCACTCCGAGACACGCTCCCCGGCCGGAGAGATGCCGTCACATCCGGTCGTTTTCTTTCCGTTCCATACAGAAGGTACGTCGTGGCGCGAACTCGACAGCGGACTCATGCATCTCCTGGGTATCCGTGTGAGTGGAAACGGAGATCTCCGGCGGATCAACACGCATGTGATTCTGGAAAGGTTGCAGAAGGCGGATGGCGCGCCGTTGAACGTCGATTCAGCGGCGCGTCTCGCCCGTGAACTCGGCGCAAAGTCTTTTGTTCTGGGGAAAGCACATGAAGAGGGAAGACGGCTCCGTCTGACCGCTCACTGGCATGACCTCGACGGCACGGCGCGGGAGGAAGTATCTGTCGAAGGAGACTCACGCCAACTGACCGACCTGGTCGATCAGATGTGTAGCCGTCTGGTGGACGACCAGATCGATCCGCAGAAGATCCGGATTGCGCGTGTTGCGGTCGTGACGAGCAACTCTCCGGGCGCACTGCAGGCATACTTCGAGGGCGAGGCTGCATTGCAGCGTCGTGATCACGCTCTGGCACTCGAATACTTCACTGCGGCGGTATCTCATGATCCGCAATTTGCGCTGGCGTACTTACGCCTCGCGGAAGTGGCACGATGGATGGGACAGAAGGACCGTTTCGAGCAGGCCCGCCAGTCGGCCCTGCTCCTCAGCAACCGGCTTCCGGTATTGGAACGGCAAGTGCTCGAGGCCGAGTTGGATGAAATGCGCCACGACACCGCAAGTGCCCGGGAACGCTGCCGCATCCTCACACGTGCCATGCCG
>CAZEWD010000404.1:0-1927 GCA_964515725.1 uncultured Binatia bacterium (SeqCode) | reverse complement strand
ACCCCGTCGTTCAAGTCTTTGGAATCGCACACTGCTCATCTCGTTCCCTTCCGTTCGGCCTCGCCGGTTCGGTCCGGGCCGGGCAGTTCCGCCGCTACCATCGCAACGATGTCATCGGGTAGTGCAGACATGTGGCCGCGCCGAGAGCGGAGCAGGTTCGACAGAAGTTGCGGCCTCTCAGGCTCACCAATGGGTACGGGTTCAACCCGACGCCAGCCCCGCGCCGATGCCGCCTTGATGGCCGTCAGGTACGTTCCTTCAGACATGCGGCCTAGTGTTCGAGCACGCATAAGGAGGGCAGCCAGAGAGACATGCCATTTCCTCTTCAAGTCGAACAACACACCCCAATCGACCGAGTCGGGCAGATCTCGATGGATCTCGTTCTTCGGCATGAGGAAAGCCGCAGCGAACTCGTGCGCCTGCCGTTCCACCTGGGGCAACCCCCACACCTCATCGCCGTGGACAACAAGATGGCCGAGTTCGTGTGAGGCATCGAATCGCGATCTTGCGCGATCGTTCTTGTCGGAGCCCAGCACGATAACAGGGTAGTCCCCGAAGGGCAGTGAGAACGCGTCAACGTCGGCGGAGCCCAGAGGCAGGCGCATGACCACGATCCCATGTGCCTCCAAGAGGCTCACCACGTCCTGGATCGGACCCGCCGGGACCTGCCAGGCCCGACGAACCTCGGCCGCAGCGTTCTCCATCTCATCTGCCGTCGTCTCAAGGCGGGGCACGGGAAGCCTGGGGATATCGGCCGGCGGGAAGGGCTGCTCGGCGGCCCCGAATACCACGGCATCATGTGCGATGTGGGCGATGGCCCGGGCACGGCGGCGGTCAGTGACTGTGGTTCGTCGCAGCGAACGGAAGAATCCTTCGTGCGTCTCGTTCTCGGGAAGTCCGAAGAACTCCGTTGGAACGTTTAAGGCAACAGCCAGCCCCTCAATCGTCGCCTCGGTCGGTCGCGAAGCGCCCGACTCGAATTGGCTCACGGCGGCGCCCGTGATCTCGGCCTGTCTGGCCAGTTCTGTCTGACTTAAACTCCTCAACTCCCGCGCCAGGCGCAAACGTCCCGGCTCAAACGCTGGACTCGGCATGCGTGCCCTCCTGCGGCGTTCGTCTCGCTACAGAATCTAGCAGGTGTGCCACGAGCCCCTTGACAGCTGGACTCGCGAATCGGCTAACCTGATAGCGTGCGAAACGTACGCCGAAAACCCCGCGCGATTCTTAAGTTACGCCCGCCGATCCCCTGCCGCAATGGCCCGGATGCACGGGGGTCTCGGCCTGTTCCGTCAAACCACGTGACCGCGCGTCTTGCGTCAGGCTGGAGGGATACCGATGCCACTCACTGATACGGAGTTGCGCTACTACGATGCGAACGTCCTCCGGTTGCCCGCCGAGAAGCGCAAAGAGTACCACGAGCAGGTTGATCGCCTGATCGCCGAACTCAGTCGCAGTGTCCGCGACCGGATGGAGATCAAGATCACCAGGGTGGTCAAGGCAGGCTCATTCGCGAAACACACGATCCTCCGCAGGACGTCGATGGACCCGGTCGATGTGGATGTTGTCTTTTATATCGGCGGCCGAAGCGTCGATTCCGAAACGCTCCAGACGCTCGCCGACACGATTCACAGCCTTCTGCTCGCGATCTACCCCACGAAGAAGGTGGAGGACTTCGAGATTGGCAGGAAAGCCGCCACCGTCACGTTTGCCGGGACGGGCCTCAGCGTCGACATCGTCCCTGTGATAGAGGATGCGTCCCGCCCAGGGTACGGGTGGCAGTTCGACCTCGAAGATGGGACGCGCATGCAGACCTGCGCGCCGTGCCAGATCCAGTTCGTGCGTGACCGGAAGGCTAGGGACTCGGACTTCCGCACGCTCGTGCGACTCGCGAAACGGTGGCGCAACCAGGCGGAGCTCAAGCCGCTGA
>CAZEWD010000403.1:0-1933 GCA_964515725.1 uncultured Binatia bacterium (SeqCode) | reverse complement strand
AGAAATTGCAGCCGCAAATGCAGGCGATCCGTGAGAAGCTGAAGGACACGCCGGAGCAGATGAACAAGGAGATCATGGAGCTGTACCGGCGGCACAAGGTGAATCCCTTCGGAGGGTGCCTGCCGATGTTGTTGCAGATTCCCGTGTTCATCGGACTGTATACGGCTCTGATGAACACCGTGGAGCTGCGGCACGCTCCGTTCATGCTGTGGATCAACGATCTGGCAGCGCCGGACCGTCTCGGCTCGATCCAGTTGCCTTTCGTCCAGCACCCGGGCATTCCGGTGCTGACGCTCCTGATGGGTGCCAGTATGTTTCTGCAGCAATGGATGACACCGAGCATGGGGGATCCGTCGCAGCGGCAGATCATGATGATCATGCCGTTGATGTTCACGTTCATGTTCGTGAACTTCCCGTCGGGTCTATCGCTATACTGGTTGGTCAACAACGTGTTGACCATCGCGCAACAGTATCACATGAATCGGGGCCAACCGAGATCTGGGAGTGGATAATGCGGTCCATTGAAACGGAAGGGGACAGCGTTGACGCAGCCGTA
Source organism: uncultured Binatia bacterium (SeqCode) (assembly GCA_964515725.1). GTDB lineage: Bacteria > Desulfobacterota > Binatia > HRBIN30 > HRBIN30 > CAZEWD01. The sequence goes on along the minus strand of CAZEWD010000403.1, from coordinate 1,377 downwards.
GAGATCGCCCTGCGGGAACTCGGCGCGACACGCGACGACGTAGAAATTGAAATTCTCGAGGGTGGTGCACGAGGGCTTCTCGGGTTCGGCTCCCGCAAGGCCAGAATCCGTGCCACCCTCCGCGCCGGGGATCGCCCAGTACCGGCCCCGGCTGAAACACCGATTCCGGCACAGCCAGCTCCTGCAACCGATGTAGCCGGCCGGGAACCGGATGCGACAGCAACCAGGGCACGCGAAGTCCTCGAACAGATCGTTCGCCTCGTGGGCGTCGAAGCGGATGTCGAGATGCGCCACGAAGACGATCAGATCGTGCTCGACCTGACCGGAGATGACAGTGGCATACTGATCGGGCGCCGTGGCCAGATGCTCGATGCGCTCGAGTATGTGTTGAACCGCATCCTGCTCAAGGATCAGTCCGAAGCTGCTCGCGTGATCGTCGATTCGCAGGGATACCGGGCCCGTCGTGAGGCGTCCCTGCGGGAGATGGCGCACCGCATGGCGGAACAGGCGAAGGAACGCCAGCGCCCGGTCACTCTGAATCCGATGAGCCCCCGTGATCGCCGGATCGTGCACCTGGCCCTGTCGGACACCGGCGTCACTACACGAAGCTCAGGCGATGGCTATCTCCGGAACCTCGTCATCATTCCGGCGGGGACGCGCCGCAGTCGTCCGCGCTGACCTGACCCGCGTACGTAGACCACACGAACAGCACAAAACGATTGCACGGCAGCCGAGCCGTAAAATCGTCTATTGCTTGCTCGACGGCGCCGCGGGTTGTGGAGCGACCGCGGCGGTGTCACCGACAGTAACCTGTGGGCGCAGGTTGGTCATCATCTTTTCCCCAATCCCGCTGACGTTCTTCAGGTCGTCAACCGTCCTGAACGGCCCGTTCTTTTCCCGGTAGTCGATGATGGCCTGTGCCTTCACGTTGCCAATCCCTTTGATCGTCGTGAGCTCGGACACCGTGGCCGTGTTGAGGTTCACCGGCTTGCCTTCTGCCGCATGAACCGCCGGGGCAATCCACAGCATCGTGCAGATCGCCAATGTCGTCATCCAGATTCGCATTCCTTTCATACCGTTCCCTCCTTTGGCTGTTGTCATCCGGCTCGGCTGCCAATCTGACAACCCAACTGTGCGATAAAGGAGGTCTCTACACAAGCGATTTGTCGAGGTGCATCAAGGATACATAACTAACAAGTTTGAAGAGTTCCAATATTGGCGATAGGCCCGACGCGTACGCCTCATGGAAAGTGGTGGCTGTTGCCGTACGGAGCCCGTGGTCAGCCCGGACGCAATGCCGATGCCGCGCCTTCGTCGAGATACCAGTGGATGTGACCTGCCGGGCGCACTGCCTGTGCCGGAAAGAGCTGTGGATGG
>CAZEWD010000402.1:0-1971 GCA_964515725.1 uncultured Binatia bacterium (SeqCode) | reverse complement strand
GGAGGAGGGGCGGACTTCGTGAGGCGTGGGAAACACATTCCCGAGCGGACATGCGTGGCCTGTGGCCGGCGCGCGCCGCAATCGGAATTGCTCCGAATACGGATCGATTCCGGGATGCATCTGATGGTTGTCCGTGCGGGAGGCCTGCCCGGGCGCAGCGCCTACCTGCATCGGGATGATATTTGTCTTCGTAAGTTCGCGAATGGCAAGGGGACTTTACGCTCGCTGAAAAGAACCGTGGATCGAGGGGAGCGCGAGGCTTTCCTGGCCCGGATGGTCGAGTGTAGCTGGGACTCTGTTCCCGAGGTGAATCTGGCATGACGCGTAAACGAGTCCATGAAGTTGCAAAAGATTGGGGCGTCAACGCCGCAGACGTGATCACCCGGCTCGAGAAGCTCGGCATCCGGAACAAGAAGGCGCAGAGTATGCTGAACGACGAAGAAGTGGAGAAACTTCGCGTCGATTTTGGACTCGTCGAGCGTCCGACCGTTTCGATCGGTAATGAACGTCTGGTGACTGGGAGCGAAGGGCAGACACTCATCGAACGGCGCGTCGGCACGAACGTCATTCGACGCCGCAGTGCCCGAAGCGAAACGGAAGTGAGCGAACCAGTGACGGCCGGTCCGGACCTGATTGCTCCGTTGCCGGGTGGTGCGGAAGGGCTTGAATCGTTTACAATGACAGACGTTTTTGCCGACACACCGCTGCCGGTGCCGATGTTGGAGCCGGAACCGGTTGTCGCACTGGAGGGGATCCCTCCGGCCGAGCCGGCACCAATCGAGGAGTCGCCAACGGCGATCGAGCCGGCACGATCGTCGGCTCCGGCTGTGGCCCCACCTCCACCTCCACCTCCACCCTCGCCGAAGCCTCCTGCCGGTACGCCATCCCGAAAAATATCCCATGTGGCGCCAGTAGGTGTGCCGGAAACGGTACGCGGTCCGCGCGTGCTGGGTCGCATCGACCTGAAAACCGTACAGCAACCCCCGGCGCCGTCGGCGGCGCGAACAGCTCGCGACAGGGCCGTTGCGCCGGCCGGAGCACGTGATGTTCCTGAAACAGCGCCCGCACCGGGTGCCGCAGACGACCGCCCACGGAAAAAGAAGAGACGGGTCATCAGCAAGCCGGAAGCCCCGGAGATGACCGAACTCGATCGCCGCCGGGGCAGATTGCCGCGAAAGAAGAGAGCCCTCCCGGGGAAAGAGCAGCGAAAGACGGAGATCACCACGCCGCGCGCCAGCAAACGCGTCGTGCGAATCTCCGAGGTCATCACGGTCGGTGAACTGGCCAAGGCTATGGGAGTCAAGGCCGGCGAGGTCATCAAGAAATTGATGGATGCCGGCATGATGGCCTCCATCAACCAGGTACTGGACTATGATACGACAGCCGTGATCGCCTCGGATTTCGAATACACGGTCGAGAACGTGGCTTTCGATGCCGAGTCGGCTCTCGAAGTGGATCGGGAAGCGATCAGTGTGGACGATGCGATCGAGCCGCGCCCACCCGTTGTGACGATCATGGGGCACGTCGATCACGGTAAGACCTCACTCCTCGATTCCATTCGGCTGACCAATGTGACGCAACAGGAAGCGGGTGGAATCACACAGCACATCGGTGCCTACAGCGTCGACGTACACGGACGTAAGGTTACTTTTCTGGACACCCCGGGTCACGAAGCCTTCACGGCCATGCGCTCACGCGGTGCACGGGTCACCGATATCGTGGTACTCGTGGTGGCTGCGGACGACGGCGTCATGCCACAGACCGTCGAGGCCATCAATCATGCACGTGCTGCCGAGGTCCCCATCATCGTGGCCATCAACAAGATCGACAAACCCGCGGCGAATCTCGAACGCCTCAAACAGGGATTGGCGGATTACGGTCTGGTGGCAGAGGACTGGGGAGGGGATACGATCTGCGTTCCCGTCTCGGCAAAAACCAAGGAGGGCATTCCGAATCTGCTCGAAATGCTTC
>CAZEWD010000401.1:0-1984 GCA_964515725.1 uncultured Binatia bacterium (SeqCode) | reverse complement strand
TCCCGTAGCTACAGATCTGTTCAACCTGACACAGGAGTCCGAGATCGGCCACATCCGCCTCGCAGATGAAGCGGCGGCAATTTTGATTGCGCCGGCGACGGCCGACCTGATTGGACGTCTGGCACACGGACTTGCCAATGACATCGTGAGTACGGTTGCACTGGCCACACGGGCACCCATCATCGTGGCACCGGCGATGAACGTGAACATGTACGAAAACCGCATCGTCCAGCGCAATCTCGAGGCGTTGCGTACACACGGCATGCTGGTGGCAGATCCCGGAGAGGGCTTTCTCGCCTGCGGCTGGTATGGCAAGGGACGCATCGCGGAACCGACCGCGCTGGTGGCCGAGTTGGAACGTGCGGTGAGCCGGCAGGACCTGGACGGCCTTGCCGTCCTGGTAACGGCTGGCCCGAACCGGGAAGCCATCGATCCGGTCCGCTTCATCAGCAATCGTTCGACAGGAAAAATGGGTTTCGCTCTCGCCGCAGCCGCCTGGCGCAGAGGGGCACGGGTCGAGTTGATCAGCGGTCCCACTCCCCTGACCACACCGTACGGCGTGCACCGTATCGAGACCCCAACGGCGGCCGACATGCACGCGGCAGTCACGGAAAGGCTGCCCTCTACCGACATCCTCCTGATGGCTGCGGCCGTCGCCGATTACCGGCCGGCCCGGGCAGCTCACCAGAAACTGAAGAAGTCGGACAAACCGTTATCCCTCGAACTCGTTCGCACGATCGACATTCTCGCTGACCTGGCGCCACGCAAGCGCCCGCATCAAACCTTCGTCGGGTTTGCCGCCGAGACAGAAGAGATTGAAGCAAATGCCAGGCGCAAGCTCCGGGAAAAAGGTCTCGATCTGATCGTGGCCAACGATGTCGCGGGGACGCAGACCGGTTTCGAGGTCGATACGAATGCCGTCATCCTGTTCGACCGCCAGGGGGGACGCGATGACGTGCCGTTGATGTCGAAAAGCCAGGTCGCCGACCTCATCCTCGACAGGGTGGTGTCCCTCAGGGGAACGAACTGAAATTCCGGAGCGCCAGCGCAGACCGCCGCGCTGGACCCTCAGCCTGCCGTCAGGGACAGTTCCGGTGGCATCGACCCGGCACAGAGTTCCCGCCGTTCGTTGAGCGATTGCAACTCTTGAACCAGTTTGCGCGGCAGGCGGCGACTACGCGTCAGCGCTTTGAGGGTTGCCCGCAGATCCTTGGCCATTTCGAGGGCTACCAGGCCCGTGGGATCGGCGGTCTGGTTGTCCGCCTGCTTTCCATTCCGCAACAGGTCCATGATGCTCCTGCCGCAGACACTGTTGTAGCGCTGCACGATGTCGGCTGGCAGCGAATATCGGGAGCGTGATGCCAACCGGCGCATGATGCTGTGCCACTGGTCGAGATCGTGGATGGCGATGAACGAGTTGAAGATGCGTTTGTCTGTGTCGAAAGAAAAAAGCGTACGAGACACGACATCGCGCACGAGAGCGTCACATTCAGGGAATTCCCGGCGCCGCAGCTCAGAGACGATTTCCCGCAGATGTTCTGCCTGCAGCGAATCGAAGCGCGCTTCCCAGTAGACATGCCGCAGCGCCAGGGACTGAAAGCTGACAACGAGTTGGATCGGCACATAGTGGTTGTGCGAGTAGACGTCACTCGACAGGTGGGTCAGGTATCCATAAGCAAAGGCCCGTTGGGAATCCGTTCGCGCATTGTCGACCAGTTCCCAGCCGACGCGCCAGGAATGGCAGTGGGCCTGTTCAGCCCGCGTGTATTTCTTGGCCTGTGTGATATCGGCACCGACACAACCGTAGAGATAGGCCAGGCGCTGCCGCCGGAGGAGTCGTTGAAGGGCCACGCTCAGGATGGTAAGGTTCGACAACACGTCAACACCGTGCGCCAAGTGAGTGATCGGGCCCCACGCGAAGGCATCGCGCGGAATGAGAAACAGGACCATCGCTACGACCAACCACGACATGCCCCTTGATGCT
>CAZEWD010000400.1:0-1999 GCA_964515725.1 uncultured Binatia bacterium (SeqCode) | reverse complement strand
CACGATCGGGGCGCCCTCGGTCCAGCCCTCCGGAACCTCGGTGCCGGCCGGGGGAGGGTTCTTCCCTGCGATGTAGTCGTCCGCACCGGGCAGTTCGGAAAGAAGCTTGAACTCGAGGACGGCCGTCTTGCCGATGAGTTCCTTGGCTCGTTGTGGATCCTGGATACCCGGCAACTGGACCAGGATGTCCTGACTTCCCTGGCGTTGGATGATCGGTTCCGCGACACCGAACTGGTCGATGCGGTTGCGAATCGTTTCGACGGATTGATCGAGCGCGAATTCCCGCAGCCGGCGTTCCTCGGGGTTGCTGATGCCCAGTTTCACCAGGGAGATACCATCCTGTGTCGACGAGTCGATGACGTGGAGCGACGGGAAGTTCTCACGAATGAAATCGGAAAACGCAGAACGCGCCTCGGCATTCGAGATCTTCACCTGGAGTTCACGCCCTTGAGATTCGACACCATCAATCGCGATCTTCTTGTCTGCTGCTTCGCGCTTGATTTCTTCTCCCGTGCGCTGGAGCGTGTTTTCGATCGCCTTGTCCACATCGACCGACATCACCAGGTGCGTGCCACCCTGAAGATCCAGACCGAGGCGAATCCGGTTGCTCGGAAGATACTGCTTCCAGAAGTCGGGCAGATCGGTAACGAGGCTTGGCGTGAGGTAAACGATCGCCACGGCCAGAAGCCCCAGGATCAGGGCAATCCGATAGAGGAGGGTGCTCTTCACTTTTGCTTGTCCTTCTCTTTCTCTTTCGATTTCGGAGTCGCCGTTCCTGCCAGGGATACGATCTGATGTCGATCGACCCGCACCCGGACGTTGGGCGCAATCTCCAGGGTTATCACACGATCCGTCAAGGCGATCACCTTACCGTAGAGACCTCCTGCGGTGATCACATCGTCGTTTGGCTTGAGATTATCGGTGAGTTGTTGGTGTTGTTTCTGTTTTTGGTGTTGTGGCCGGATGAGCAGGAAGTAGAACACAACGAAGATCAGGATCAACGGCAGGAAATTCATCAGGGCAGAGGGTGGCCCATTCTGGCCGGCCTGTGCCCATGCGGTGCCAATCATGACAGGTCTCCTCCGGCCAGAGCCGCGATGGTGCTCGCAGACCAGGCCGCGAACATTCCGTGGCGGATGGCGGCACGCATATCCCGCATCAGCCGCTGGTAAAAGTACAGGTTGTGCAGACTTGCCAGGACTCCGCCCAGCATCTCGTTGCAGCGCGACAGATGTCGCACATACGCTCTGCTGTAGGTGCGGCATGTGTAGCAGCCGCACATCGGATCGAGCGGCTGGCGATCACTCGCATAACGCGCCAGGCGAATGTTCAGTTTGCCCTTTGAAGTGAACATCATTCCATTTCGGCCATTCCGTGTCGGCAGGACACAGTCGAACATGTCGTACCCCATACCGACGAAGCGAATCAGCTCTTCGGGAAGGCCGACGCCCATCAGATAGCGGGGCCGGTCTGCCGGCAAAGCCGTCGCCGTCTGCTCTGCCACCGCCATCGTCACGTCCCGATCCTCCCCTACACTCAAACCGCCCACCGCATAGCCTGGGAGATCGAGCGCCACAAGTTGACCGGCATGTTCGCGCCGCAAGTCCGGGTACATGCCCCCCTGAACGATCGCGAACATCTTCTGGGTGTCCGGAATGGGCACCTGCGCGCAACGATTTGCCCACAGCATCGAGCGCTGCATGGCACGGGCTGCCTCGTCTCGCGATGCGCCACCCGGGGCGCATTCGTCGAGCACCATGATGATGTCGACTCCGAGATCCACCTGGATCTGGATCACGTCTTCAGGCCGGAAGAAAAGATGTGCCCCGTCCACATGGGAGCGGAAGGCCACCCCCTCATCCGTGATCTTGCGAAGCGCTGCGAGACTGAAGATCTGGTAGCCGCCGCTATCCGTGAGGATGGGGCCCTGCCAGGCCATGAACTCATGGATCCCGCCCAGCTCGCGGATCAACTGGGATCCCGGACGGACGGACAGGGG
>CAZEWD010000399.1:0-2018 GCA_964515725.1 uncultured Binatia bacterium (SeqCode) | reverse complement strand
CTGTCCCTCACGATTGCCAAGGCGCCTGCGGGAATCGCATTCAGCAATCTCGCCCACACCTTCGATGGCACCCCGAAACATCCGACGATTACCACCACCCCTGCTGGGCTGCCGCTGTTGACGACCTACAATGGATCGCTTTCAGCGCCGACCAATGCGGGCAGCTACCTGGTCGAATCATTGGTTGTCGATCCGAACTACACGGGCTCCGGCAGCGCCACACTCACCATTTCACCGGTACCGACGCCAACACCGACTCCTTTGCCCGTGCCCGTCGACATCACTTCGTCCGTAACCTGGGTGCAAGGCGGATTCCGACTGAATCGTGCGAGCAGGCGGTATGCGCAGGTTGTCACCCTGCAAAATCCGAACGCCGATCGCAGCGGCCCGGTTTCCTTTGTTCTCGATGGCTTGCCCGCCGGAGTGACACTCACTCCAAATAGCGGGCTGACGGCGTCGGTGTCACCAGCCGGCAGTCCATACGTCAACCTCTCACTCGACGATGGCGTTCTCAACCATCTGGAGAGTGTCTCCTTCACCCTCGAATTCACCAATCCGGCCAACCAGCCGATCGCCTACCAGGTGCGCGTGCTGGCGGGTCCCGGCAACCGCTGACTCCTTCTCACCATGTCCTTCTCAAAATATATCTCTTCCTGCTCCCGTGTGCGTCGCATCCTTGCAGGACTGGTGGGGGTGTTCGGCCTCCACCTGGTGTCCGCCCATGCATCGAGTGTCTATCCGGTGTCGATCGACACCTCTTTTTGGAGTGGCACCAATGGACTCCTCGCGTTCGACCTGATTGCTGGGGACTCCGTCATGGGAAACAACACCGTGGTGGTGAGCGGCCTCGCCACGGATGGGACGCTTTTGAACAGCACTTCGTTTGTGCTTACTGACACCAGCTTCTTCAATGAGGAGCTGAGATCGATTCTGTTCGGCTCGCATCTCAGTTTTACGCTGGATCTCAGCGAGAATGCCTCTCCACCGGCATTCGATCAATTCTCGTTCTTTCTGCTCGACGAAACGACATACCTTTCCCTCGTCAACACGACAGACCCGACGGGAAGCGCCGCGCTCTTTGCCATCGACATCACCGGGGCGCCCGGCGGAAGCAGCACAGTCTTCGAACCGCTGGCCTCAGGGCCAACCTGGGATGTCCAGCGTTCACAGCCGACGAATGTCCCGGAGTCAGGTTCCACCTGGCTCCTGGGCGTCTGCGCGATGGGAAGCTTGTTTCTGTTGCGTCGCCGATTGTAAGGCATCGTGGATGCGCAACTTTCGGCGATGCCTGTGAGGCCCGGCTGAGAAATGGCCGCAGATGGAAACCGTTCTGCGGCCTCAGTCCGCTTCTTAGATTTCGGGGCGGTGCGAAAATCCCCCCAGCATCCGCAGCGCCGCCGTCCGCGTCTCCACGCCGAGCTTTTCATAGACGTTCTGCAGGTGCTTCTCCACCGTGCGGGGGCTGATGCCGAGGATGGCGCCGATCTCGCTGTTGCGTTTGCCTTCACCGATCCATTGCAGGATCTCGCGCTCGCGCCAGGTGAGTCCTCCAAGTCCTGACGACAGCGGGGAGAGGAGCGAATGATTCTCCGGCGTTCCCCACTGGGTGATGGCGAGGGCGGTGCGGTAGGTGAATCCGAGATGGGGCGAGAGGATGGAGAGGAGGGCATCGTCGGCTTCGGTGAATCGGGTCTGCGAGCGATTGAACCCCACGCCCACAAAGAGCAGTCCCTGGCGGAGGAAGAGCACGGCGAGGTGGTGACAGACTCCGAGCTTCAGGAAGTATTCGTTGTAGAGGACGGAATGCTTCCAGGTGTTCCCGAGGATGGGCGCATCGAACGAGACTGGGCGGTGGATTTCACTTTCGGCCCCCTGCCAGATGAGCGGGTGCTCGATCATGTGTTTGCGGTAAACGTTTCCCAGTCGCGGCCACCAGACGGGCTCGGGCGTCGGCACAATGTTGTGCTGGCCGGCGGAGAGATCCAGTTCGTTGAAACTCACCCGGTCGCAGGGGATGA
>CAZEWD010000398.1:0-2032 GCA_964515725.1 uncultured Binatia bacterium (SeqCode) | reverse complement strand
CTGGATATCTCATCACTTCTCGACCGGCTGCCGCGCCAACTTTCCGGTGGGCAACGCCAGCGTGTTGCCATGGGGAGAGCTCTGGTACGCCAACCGTCGGTTTCACTGCTCGATGAACCTCTGTCCAACCTCGATGCCAGGTTACGCGTACAGGTGCGCGCGGAGATTGGTGAACTGCAAGAACGTACACACACGACAATGATCTATGTGACACACGATCAGGTGGAGGCCATGACATTGGGCAGGCGTGTTGCGGTTCTCGACAAGGGATACCTGCAACAGGTGGCCACACCACGTGAGGTCTACGAACGCCCTGCCAACGAGTTCGTTGCTGCATTCATCGGTAACCCCCCGATGAATTTGTTTGTGTCGCGAATCCTTGGCGAAGGAGATCGGGTTTTTGCGACGATTGGAACGCAGCGGTTGTCCCTCGATCCGTCCACACTTCCCGCAACGATCCGCTTACCCGTTGAAGGCAAGGTGGGGGTTCGGCCAGAAGCCTGGCGCCTCATTCCGCCAGAAGATGGAGATGGTCTGCGCGCCCAGGTCGAACATGTGGAATACCTCGGTTACGAGACTCTCGTGCACGTCGTTACGGGTGACGCGGAGCCGCAGCGTTGGACGGCGCGCTTGCCGCGCATGCAGTCGTTCTCCAAGGGGCAATCAATTGCTCTTGCAGTCGATCCACATCGGGTCCATTTCTTTGACTCAGACGGTCGCGCCATGCGCGGCTGAAGTTGGGGAGAAGAAAGGGGAAATTCGATGCCGGTCGAACGAGAAGTTGCTCGACAGGGTTTGTTGAAATACATCGCCAAAAAGGGTGGTTCGATCCCGATCCGGGAGCTGCATACACACAGTATGGTATTCTTCCAGGCGGGGCATCAGGCGTTTTCAGAACTGATGGAAGGTCTCGTGGCCGACGGGTTGGTGGTCTACGATCGGTCGACCAACATCTTCAGTCTGACGGAGAAGGGGGGAAGCCATCCCCAGGGAGACGGCTAGGATTTCGTCTTCGCTTCCCTCCACAGGGAGTCCAGCTCTTCGGGCGAGGTCGCGTGGATGTCTTTCCCTTGTGACAGGAGCTGTTCTTCGATGTAGCGGAAGCGCTTGAGAAACCGGTCGCTTGCGCGTTGCAGCGCATCTTCCGAGTGCAGGCTGAGGTGGCGCCCGAGAGAACTGGCAGCAAAAAGCAGGTCGCCCAGTTCCGCTTCGATGCGATCTGGATCTCCGCCGTCGAGGGCTTCCTCCAGTTCGGCCAGCTCCTCACGCAGTTTTGGCACGACATCGGATGCGTGTTGCCAGTCGAAACCGACGTGGGAGGCTTTTTCACCGAGACGGTGGGCTCGTGAGAGTGCTGGAAGTGCACGAGGAACACCGGCGAGTACGGATCGGTCTGCCGTGTTTTTGCGCTCCTCCGATTTGATCTTCGACCAGTTACGCAGGACTTCCCCGGCGTCTTCTACGGAAGCATCGGCAAACACGTGGGGGTGGCGGCGGACCATCTTTTCATTGATGCCGCGCACGACATCCTCGATCGTGAACCGACCCGCCTCACGCGCCATCTCCGCGTGGAAGACGATCTGCAACAGGAGATCTCCGAGTTCCTTGCGCAGTTCATCGAAGTCGCCGGTGTCGATGGCCTCGGCCACTTCATAGGCCTCTTCGATCAGGTAGGGTTTGATCGAGGCGTGTGTTTGCTCACGATCCCACGGGCAGCCACCAGGGGCACGCAGGCGCGCCATGATCTGCACGAGTTCGGTGAATGCCTCGGCGGCGCTCATGATGGTCGATCGTCCGGACGGTCAGACCGCCAGCAGGCGATCGAGTTCGCCACCCTGGTCCAGAGCATGTAACTCGTCGAATCCGCCGATCGGTTTGTCGTCGATGAAAATCTGCGGCACCGTGCGGCGGCCCGATGTTTTGATCATTTTTGCCCGCATCTCGTCGTCGTGGCCGACATCGACTTCCTCGAACTCCACGCCTTTGTTCTGCAAAAGTCGTTTGGCGCGCACGCAATAGGGACAATGCCGGG
>CAZEWD010000397.1:0-2041 GCA_964515725.1 uncultured Binatia bacterium (SeqCode) | reverse complement strand
GGTGGTGGAGATTTCTCCTCCCACATGCCCAGCACGAGCCTGTTCTTCCCCAAAAGGCTGCAGGGGACCGCGCTTGGAATCCAGGCGGGCGTCGGAAATTTCGGTGTGAGCCTGGCACAGTTCGTTGGTCCATGGATCATCGGCATGCACGTGTTTGGTGCGTTTGGCGGCGGATCCCAGACATTTACCAAGGGAGGCGTCAGCCATCCCATCTGGTTGCAGAATGCGACCTTCTGGTACGTACCGTTCCTCATCTTCTTCGGTGTCATCAGCCTGTTGTGGCTGCGCAGTGTTCCGATCAAAGCGTCCTTCCGTGAACAACTCGACATCTTCTCCGAACGTCATACCTGGTATTGTACGATCACCTATCTCATGACCTTCGGGTCGTTCTCGGGTTTTGCGGCCGCCTTTCCGCTGATGATCAAGGAAGTGTACGGAGGATTCCCCGACGCTCCGGATCCCTTGCGCTATGCCTTCCTGGGGCCCCTCCTTGGTTCGGCAACGCGCGTGGCCTTTGGCTTCGTGGCGGATAAAACCGGTGGTGCGGTTCTCACCCATTGGTCGGGCGTGGGCATGATCGCCGTGACTGTTGGCATGGTTGCGCTGGGGGTTCTGACGCCGGCCTCGATGGATCAATTCCCCCTGTTTGTGGCGGGGATGATGTTGTTGTTCTTTCTGTCGGGAATCGGCAATGCATCGACCTTCCGGCAGTTCCCGATCATTTTCTCCCACTCGCCACGTCAGGGTGCGCAGGTGCTGGGTTGGACCGGTGCCGTAGCCGCCTATGGCCCGTTCGTTTTTTCCCTGTTGATCGGCAGTTCGATTACGCGCACGGGATCGGCAGTCCCATTCTTTGTGGGTGCCTCGGTGTTCTACTTCGTCGCTGTGGCAGTCAACTGGTGGTTTTACACGCGGCGCGGTTGCGAGAGGCCGTCTTAGGCATGCGGTACACCCCTGTCCGACGCTTGTCCTGGAATCGGCAGGGGCTACTGTTGAGACGGGACGACGCCGATGTTTTCCGTTTGGTCAGATGCTGAGGCTTCCGCGACGGGGCAGAGCGAGACGGTCTTCTGGTGGCTCGTCCGGCTGCGGTGGCTTGCCGTATGCGGTGTGGCGTTGGTCCTCACGATCACAGGCGCCATCCTGCACCAGCTGCCGCCCGGTGCGACGATCAGATTGTGGGCCGTGGCGGCCATTCTGGCCACCTACAACGGCGTGTTGGCGTTTTTCGGACCACAACGCGGCCCTGCATGGCTGACATCTTTCGGTGTGCAGATTGCCGCTGACTGCCTGGCGCTGGCGTGCCTCGTCCATTTTGCCGGGGGGGTGGACAATCCCTTCCTCCCTCTGTTCGTGCTCCATGTCGTCAATGCCAACATCGTCCTATCCGGCAGGGGCGCCCAGTGGGTGCTGGCCCTGGCACTGGCTCTGGTCGTGGGGATTCCATTGGCGGAAGGCCTGGAACTTCTGCCCCACTACTGCCTGCATCCCACCGCCGCTTCCTGCCCGGGGCAGGAACTTGGCTTACCGTTGCTAGCGACCCTGGGCGGTCTGGTTCTGACTTTGGTCGCCTGTTCCTTGTTCACGCGCTTTCTCACGGAGGGGTTGCGCCAGGGGCGACGCCGCCTGCTGGCCACCGTCAACGAGTTGCACGTCGAAAAGGATCGCCTCAACCAGGCGCGCAGCGAGATTGACACCGAACGTGGCCGCCTGCAGGCGATCATCGACTGCATGGGCGATGCCGTGATGTGTTGGGACCCGAGCGGCCGGGTACTGGTCAGCAACCAGCGAGCTCGTGAGCTGGAGCACGCGGGCAGCTTTACATCCGATCCCGAGTTGACCGAAGCCCTTCGTCGCACGATCGCCGATGAACAATTTGCCAGTGGTATGCGTTCGACATTCGAGATCGGCGATCGTACCTTCGAAGCTACCCATTCCCCCGTGCGTGGCCCGCAAGGAGGACTCCTGGGGCTGGTGACGGTAGCACGCGATATTTCCGATCGTTTGGCGATGGAAAAGCATCTCATGTACCAGGAACAGA
>CAZEWD010000396.1:0-2052 GCA_964515725.1 uncultured Binatia bacterium (SeqCode) | reverse complement strand
TCCGGAATGCCATACTCGAACAGTTTGTTCTCGCTCACAGCAGGGTTTTTCGTGCAACCCGTGATATCGAGAACGTTGGGGTCGAATGTCAGTGCGAGCCGGCCGATGGTGACAATGGGTTTCCCCGCACCGACGAATCCGATGTCAAAGGTCACGTCGCTGCCGGCCGTGCCGCTGGCGCTACCGATCTGGATACTGGGGACATCCTCGAAGGTGAGGATGCCGTTGCCTCCGGCAAAAGTGAAATCCCGGTACGCCGTGTCGGCCAAACCGGCTTCTTGAATGCTCAGACTCGTTGTTCCGCCGGCCGCAGGTGAAACATCGAATGTGCAGACAAACACCGGCGCGTCATCCAGGACGACCAGATCGCCCGTCATGACGGCGCGCAGGATGCCCGGTTGGATGACACTCGAACGAACGATTTTCCCCTGACTCACACCCGAGGCGGTACGGCAACCGACAGCAGTCAGCAGTTCCGGATCGAACTGGAGGTCGAGCGGAGAGATGGTGACGATATCGAAGCCGTTTTTCTGCAAAGTCACGGGCACGTCGACGCGGCCGCCAATGGGGGCCGTGGTATCGACGACCTTCAGTTGCGGGCCTTCCGGCGCCGAGATTGTGATCGTGGCCGTGGCACCGGATGAATAGAAGTCGTTGAACGAGGTGTCGGCGAGGTTGCCGTTTCGAATGGTGACGGCGGTCGGCCCCGCCGGCGCCGAGGGCGCGATCTCGAACGTGCATTCCACGACCGGCCCGTCCTGCAAGGCGATCAGGTTCCCCGTCAGAACGCTACGCAGGACGTCGGCTTCGATGAGACTCCATTGGAAGATTCGCTCGGGGCTCGTCTCCTGCACCATTCCACAGCCGACCGGATTGAGCAGGCTTCGATCGAACTGCAGATCGAGAGCGGAAATGGTCACGACTTCGATGCCGTTGCTTTGCAGGGAAACCGGGAGGGTGACACGTGAACCCGCCGCGCCTGCGGCATCCGACAGGCTGAGTTCAGGTCCCACGACAGGCGTCTCCGTCTCCGTGGCCGTGGGCGTGGCTTCGGGCGTTGGTTCTTCTGTCTGCGTCGGCACGGGCGTCTCGGTCGCCGTCACCGTCGGAGCCGGGGAGGCCGTATCGGTCGCTTCCGGAGCCGGAGTGTTCGTCGGCAGCGCAATGGTTGCGGTGCGCGTCTGCGTCGGTGTCGAGGTTGGCAATCGCGTGAACGTATACGTCGGAGTGCCGGTGATGGTTGGAGTCGCAGTGTTGGATGGAGTACCGGTGTGCGTCGGCACCTGCGTGAGGGTCGAGGTCGGCGTCCGAGTCGGCGTCTCTGCCAAAAGCGGATATTCCACGGCCGCACGCACGTTCGGATCCAGGCTCGCCTTGCCAGTGGCATCTGCGCTGGCATCCGACGCGCCGATGCCGGCAACACTTCCAGGGGCTCGCGCCACGGCGTCGAGAACCTTCACGAGGTCCCCGGTCGTGTAGTCGCACAGGCGTCCCCCGGCGTTCGCCAGAACCAGGCGCACCGCCGCCTCGGACAACGGCGTGATATCGATCGTCGACTCCGAGGAAGTCACGAAGGCGCGCATCGGCCCGCAGGCAACGAGATAGCGGCAGGTGTCGGCACTGGTACCGGCGGGCAGAGGAAGTTGGTACTGCCCCTGATCATTCGTGGACGTCGACGCGATCAGCCTCTCCGTGCCGTCGGCGTCCCGTAGGATCAACCTGACGATATTCTGGCGCCCCACTGGTACGAAACGCCCGCTCAGTGCGTATGCGGCACGCACGAATTCGTTGCCCAGACGCTCGAACAGAGACGGGTTTGCGGAGGCCAGATTGCCGTTTGGAGCCTTGATCGTTCCCGTGACGTACCCCGGCCTGGGGACCGGCTCCGGGTAGATGTAGTTGGCATCGGTGTCGCCGCCGCAACCGGCCAACCACAGCAGACACATCGCAGCCAGGGTGATTTGAACAGATCCTCTGTGCAACCTTTGCGCCATCCTAATTCGATCTGGCTGTTGAGGTCGACCGCGTTGGCGCTGCCGAAGGCATCGACCT
>CAZEWD010000395.1:0-2089 GCA_964515725.1 uncultured Binatia bacterium (SeqCode) | reverse complement strand
CACCCCACAGACCGGGTTCAGTTCTCCGGCAGATATCCGTTCGCCTCGAGGTAGGCGACAATTTTGCGGACCGACTCTTCCTCGGTTTCCTTCGCCGTGTTCACGACGATCTCAGGCTTTTCGGGTGCTTCGTAAGGGGCCGAAATCCCGGTGAATTCCTTCATTTCTCCGGCACGGGCCTTCTTGTAGTGGCCCTTTGGATCCCGTTGCTCGCAGACTTCCACCGGACACTCCACATATACTTCGATGAACTCGCCCGGCTGCATGATGCTCCGCACGCGATCCCGGTCGCTGCGGTACGGGGAAATGAAAGCCGTGATGTTGATCACACCGGCTGACGTGAACAGCTTGGCCACTTCGCCAATGCGGCGGATGTTCTCGACACGCGCTTCGGGAGAGAAACCGAGATCGCCGTTCAAACCGTGACGGATGTTGTCGCCGTCCAGAACGAAGGCGTGGACGCCACGATCCCACAGGACTTTTTCCAGAGCCACGGCAACGGTCGACTTGCCGGACGCCGGAAGCCCCGTCATCCAGACCGTACAGGCCTTGTGCCCGGTGATCTTTTCGCGATCCTCCTTGGTCACCATGCCATGATGCCACACGACGTTTGACGATTTCTGAGCTGCCATTGGAATCCTTTCTCGGAGAACGGTGGCGCTCTTTAACGTTGGGGTCCAGGAGGCACAAGCCGAACGCCGCTTTACACGCGCCACAAGATTGTTCGCTGCGCGATCCTCGCTAAGTTGGACGTGTTCAGGAGAACCTTCGCCATGAGCAAAACTGCCGCAGGAATCCAATGGGATCTCAGTGATCTCTATGCCGGTCCGCACGATCCCACGATCGAGGCCGACCTTACTGCGCTACGGAACGCGGCCAGGGAGTTCGGTGTAAAGTACCGAGGCACGATCCATGTCGCGAATGGTCCTGAGCCGCACTGGCTGGCCAGCGCCGTGACGGAAATGGAACGTATCAGCGAGGGCATGGCAAAGGCCTCATCCTTTGCCGAGCTACTCCATTCCGCCGACGTTACCCCAGCCGTACACGGGGCATTGGTTGCCCGTCTCCAAGAAGAATCGACAGCCGTGCGGCAACACATGATTTTTTTCGAGTTGGAGTGGCTGGCCCTCGAAGAATCTGTCGCAGAGAGAGTGCTGAACGACCCCGCCTGCGAACGCCATCGCCATTATCTGCGCAGTCTACGACGCTATCGGCCCTACGTTCTCAGTGAGGCAGAAGAAAAGATCCTCGACGAGAAGGCGAATACAGGAGTGCGAGCTTTCTCGCGGCTTTTCGATGAGGTCGTTTCATCCCATATCTTTCGCGTGGAAATCGATGGGGAAACACGTGAATTCAATGAAAGCGAAGTTCTCGCACTGCTCCACGATCCGAGGCGGGAGGTGCGCCAGGCCGGTGCGGCAGGATTGACCGCTGGCCTGCAAGCCAACAAGTTGTTGCTAGGCTCGATCTTCAACACGGTGGTGCAGGATCACTCCGTCGACGACCGGCTGCGCGGTTACACGGATCCGATGCAGTCCCGGCATCTGGCCAATGAAATCAGCGCCACGACGGTGGAAGCACTGATGGATGCATGTGAGGCTCAGCATGATCTGGTCCGACGTTATTATCGGCTGAAAAGCAGGCTCCTCGGCCTGACACCTCTTTTTGATTACGACCGCTACGCGCCGCTGGCGGCAGACGAGCCCACGATTACCTGGGAACGGTGTATCGATCTCGTGTTGTCTGCCTACGGCGCTTTTTCACCGCAGATGCGAGAGATCGCGTCGCGGTTTTTTGCGGAGCGCTGGATCGATGCCGAAATGCGCCCTGGAAAACGCGGTGGCGCGTTCAGCGCCTCCACCGTCCCGAGCGCCCATCCCTACGTGCTGGTCAATTATGCCGGGCAAATGAACGACGTCATGACGGTGGCGCACGAACTCGGGCATGGAGTCCACCAATACCTGTCGCGAGATCAGGGCTATCTACAGATGGACACGCCGCTGACGATGGCGGAAACGGCCAGCGTATTCGGAGAGATGCTGGTATTTGAACATCTGATGCGGGAGACGGCAGATCCGCAGACGCGCCT
>CAZEWD010000394.1:0-2133 GCA_964515725.1 uncultured Binatia bacterium (SeqCode) | reverse complement strand
CGGGTCGATACGGGCGATTCGGTTGCCACCAAATTCAGTCACCCAGAGGCGGTTGTCTGTCCCGGTCGTAATCCCGAAAGGCTGCGCGTTGGCGGTGGGCAGGATGTACTCGATGAAATTTCCACCGGGTGTCAACCGGCCGACACGATTCCCCGAAAATTCCGTAAACCACAGGTTGCCATCCGGCCCGGAGACGATGGCGACGGGTTGGCTGTTTTGGGTCGGAATTGGAAATTCCTGGACGCTACCCTCTGGTGTCATGCGACCGATTCGGTTTGCCAGGGCTTCTGTGAACCACAGGTTGCCATCCTTACCCAGCGTGATGCCGAAGGGTTGACTGTCGGGGTTGGGCAGTGGGAACTCGGTAACGAGTGATTCCGGAGTGATGCGGCCGATCCTGTTGGCTGCGGCCTGGGTGAACCAGAGATTGCCATCCGCACCGAGGGTAATTCCAATCGGCCGGCTGTTCTCCGTTGGAGTGTCGAAGAGTTGCACGAAAGCGGCGTGCGATGGGGTTGCCAGGAAGGCAAGACAACACGCGACGAGAACGGCGCCGTGCCGGATCCGTAGACCCCTGGTGTATCGTTCCTGCGCCGGCACGGTGAACGGAAGTAACACGCCAGAAAAGATGTCTCAATCAAGCAATTCGAATCCGTTGATTGACAAATCCAGAACGACATCTCTATCGTCGCCCGCTGCTGCTACCTCGCATGTCTGATCACTCATCATGAAACGGCGCTTCGTTTCAATGGACCAGTACCGATCGGGAACTCCCCCGGGCGCCGGCCTCTTGGCCGCCGTGTCGCAGTCCCGGATCGGGCTGAGCCGCGGAAGTCGGACAACGGAAATCGGTTTGGGGAGAGTCTCTGCGTCATCGGCAGCACTGGCTGCCGCCCTGGCCAACCCTCGACGGCCTGATGGCGCGGCCAGCCGGATGGCTGCCCTCTGGCTGCTCGCAGTGTTTGTCCTGCTGGGCGGGCTGGGTCGTCCAGCAGCCGCCGATGTTTCATTTACCAGTACGTTGTTTTCCGATGGGATGGTGTTGCAGGCCGAACACCCCTTGCCGGTCTGGGGCAAGGCACAGACCGGCGAACGTGTCACGGTAACGCTGGCGTTCCAGCGCAAGAGCACGATCGCGGATGCTGGCGGTAACTGGCAGGTACAACTCGATCCGATGGCGCCTGGAGGGCCCTTCAATCTGCGTGTCTACGGCGCGACGACACAGCTCTCGGTCGGCAACGTGATGATCGGCGAAGTGTGGGTGTGCAGTGGTCAGTCCAACATGCGCCTCAACAGTAATACGCCCATAAACACGTATCCAAATCTTCGTACCTACATCAGTCTCGGTTGGAACGAGAAAGTGGCGGAGACCTGTTTGTGGATGGGCGCAACCCTGTACGAAAGTCTCGGCGTGTCGATCGGACTCATCAATGAAGCGGTCGACGGTAGCGGGATTGCGAGTTGGCTGGGTGTGACGGTAGCTGATGATCCGGATCCGGATTTGCAGCAGATCCTTGGATCGACGAACCGAAACCCGGGGTACAATTACCGGGCGAAGGTACTTCCTGTGCAACCCTACGCGATTCGTGGTGTTGCCTGGTGGCAGGGGGAAGACGATGTAAACCTGCCAGAGCGTTACAAGCATCTGCTGCCCGCGCTGATTCGATCCTGGCGCCGCGAGTGGGGGCAAGGGGATTTTCCGTTCATCTATGTTCAACTCCCGACCGGGGGAGGAATGCGAGTGAACGATCCTGTCCAACCGCTGCCGAAATCGCCCAACCTCGACCCCTCCCTGTACATGAAAATGCGTGATGTTTATTTCCGGACTTGGTTCAGGGAGCCGAACACCGGGATGGTGATTTCCACGGATCTGGACGGATCCATCCACCCGCCGGACAAGAGGTCATACGGCAAACGCTTTGCCGATGTGGCACTCCACATGGTTTACGGCCGGCGGTTTACCTACTCCGGGCCCGTCATGCGCTACATCAACGTCGAGGGCGACCAGGTCCGCGTCTTGTACCGTCCAGACACTGCGGTGGGGCTGGCGGGACGAGGCACCGCACGACCACAGGGATTCGCCATCGCGGGTCCCGATGGGAAATTTTACTGGGCCGATGCACGGATCGAAGG
>CAZEWD010000393.1:0-2138 GCA_964515725.1 uncultured Binatia bacterium (SeqCode) | reverse complement strand
AGTGACTGTGTTTCTCGCCGAGGATGCACGCTATCAGGAGCGGATTCGGGAAGTGCTGAGGGAGATCGATACGACACTGATCGTCGGGGCGCCCCACCACGATGACACCGATCCCGCCGTACCGCGCTTTTTGAACTCGGCATATGCCATGCGTGGAGACATGGGGATCACGGGGCGTTACGATAAGCGCCATCTGCTGCCGTTCGTCGAGTACTTCCCTTTGCGGATCGACTTTTTGCGACGGCGTTTCGAGCGGGTTCGCGTGTTTACGCCGGGTACCGGCGACGTACTGCTGCAAACGCCACTGGGACCCACCGCGGTGGTCACCGGCTTCGAGGGGATCTTTCCCGGTGTCGTGGGGGACCTGATGAGAAAGGGAGCGCGGGCACTCGTCGTCCTGTCCAACGATGTCTGGTTGGGGCGTGGCACAGGCCCCGAGCAACACCTGGCAATGGTGCGGTTGCGAGCCATCGAGAACCACACCTGGGTGATCCGATCGACGACCACTGGTGTCTCTGCACTGATCGATCCGTTCGGCCGGATCGTGCAACGTGGGCCGATCTTCGAACCGGCCGTCCTTCAGGGTGAAGTGGTGCCGGTGGATAGCGACACGGTGTACGAGCGCTGGGGGGACCTGTTTGCCTGGGCCTGCGCCGTGCTGTCTCTGGCATTGGCGATCCGAGCCTGGCTTTGCGGCGGCTACAGATCTGGAACGAGTCTCCGGACCTCTTCAGGGATGAGCCCCAAGACGCCTCGGAATCGGACGAACACGTGCGCCGCACTCCTGGGGTGATATGTTGCGGAGATGTGGCCCAACTCCGAGTTCGTCTGCCCGGCCGGTCTATGTGATCGCCTCGACAAGGTGCTTCCGGCGCTTGTCGTGGGGATGTCTCGCGGTGCGGCGCGTCGCCTGATCGGTGAGGGTGCCGTCTTTGTCGGAGGGCGGCGCTGCCGGGTAGCCTCCCGTGTCATTGCACCAGGCGCGAAGATTCGTATCGACACCGGGTCTCTTGCGGATGCTCCGCTGTTGGTGATCCTACAGCAGGGCCGGGATTACATTGCGATCGATAAGCCGCCGGGTATCCCCTCGGCGCCGACGCGTGGACGGGCTGGGGGAAGCGCACTCGACCTGCTTTCGGAACAACTACGTGCCGCCGGACGGAGCCGGAAGCTTTGGCTGGTACACCGCCTCGACGCCGACACTTCCGGCGTCCTCGTCTTCGCCACGTCATCGGCCGGAGCAGCGAGGCTGAGCGAGGAGTTTCGTGCCGGGACTGTGAGGAAGACGTACATCGCCGTGGTTTCTGGTTGTCCATCCGTGCCAGATGGTACGATCGATCTGCCCATTTCCCACGACGGGCAGCGCGCCCGTATCGATTCGAAGGGGCGGCCAGCTTCGACACACTGGGAAGTCCTTGAATGTCGCGGTCCTCTTGCGGTTCTGAAACTCGAACCTCGGAGTGGTCGTATGCATCAGTTGCGTGTACACCTGGCTGCTCTCGGCTATCCCGTTCTGGGAGACCGCTGGTACGGCGGCGCGCCGGCTCCTCGGCTCATGTTGCACGCTGTGGAGTTACGCTTTCCGGCGGCTGGTGGCCGGGCGGCCATGACGATCCGTACTCCGGTACCGGCTGATTTTTGAGTATTGGGGAGGAACTCTGCCCACTGGGAAAGGTCCGTTGGGCAGATTTCTTCACGTTAGCAAAAAGAAATCCATGCAGAGTCTGCCATTGATGGGTCTGGCGCAAATTTTGCGTGGGCTCAGGCCATGACTTTATTGGGGAATGAACGGCTGGTTCTTGATTCAAGCAGCAATCACGTGGGTAAACTGTCGGGTCTGGGTGTTCGAATTGCGAGCGTCGCTCACGAATTGAATTCGCCGTTGAGTATGATCACGGGCAGCCTGGATCTGTTGGGAAAGTATGTTGACGCGCTGGCCCATTATGCAGAGGCTGCCGGGGGCTCTCGGTCCCGGTCGGAGCTGCAACGCCTGCACGAGCAACTCAGGATCGATTATGTGGTAGCCAACGTCCTGCCTCTGCTCGACATTTGCCGGGAAGGTGGGGAGCGGCTGGGTTATCTCATCCAGCAGTTGCGTCTCTACGGACGTCGCGATGGCGATATTGACAGTCAAGCGA
>CAZEWD010000392.1:0-2142 GCA_964515725.1 uncultured Binatia bacterium (SeqCode) | reverse complement strand
CGATCAACGCTTCGATTTGAGCAGGATCGAGATCGGAGTGATCCAGGTGGGCATTTTTTGCTTTCTGGAGCACCCGGGCCGGATCATCTCCACCCACTCCGGTCACCTCGGACATGGCTGAAATCGCGGCACGCAACGCCGCCACCTCAGTCAGCTTGCCCTCGTCCAGCAGTCTGTTCATGGCCCGCAAGGTCTCGAAGAGAATACCCACGGCGCGCGCCGTGTTCAGATCGTCATCCATGGCGCGACGGAACTCCGCCATCACCTGTGCGTCTGGTTCTGCCGTTCTGCCCTGCAAAGCCTCGTCGGCCCGCGCCAGAGATTCATAGACGCGGCCCAGGGCTCGCGCCGACTCGTCGAGACGCTCTGGCGAGAAGTCGAGCGGGCTGCGGTAATGCGTTCCGATCACGAACAACCGCGTTGCTTCGCCACCCACACGTGCCGCTGCCTCCTGCACGGTCATGAAGTTGCCGAGCGATTTCGACATCTTCTCCGCACCGATGTTGACCATGCCGTTGTGCATCCAGTAACGCGCAAAGGTACATCCCCGAGCGCCTTCCGACTGAGCGATCTCGTTCTCATGGTGCGGGAAGATGAGGTCGGTACCACCTCCGTGAATATCGAACGGTTGCCCGAGATACCGAGTGCTCATCACCGAACATTCAATATGCCAGCCCGGACGCCCTTTGCCCCAGGGACTATCCCACCAGGGTTCTCCGGGTTTGCTTGCCTTCCACAGGGCAAAGTCCATCGGATGGCGCTTCCGCTCGTCCACTTCCACACGCGCTCCGGCCTGCATATCCTCGATCTTGCGTTTGGCCAGCTTGCCGTAGTCGGGAAACTTTTCGACGGCAAAATACACATCACCATTGGCGGGATACGCCAGGCCTTTATCGATCAGTTCCGAGATCATGGTGATCATGCCGTCGATATTCTCGGTCGCACGTGGCTCAACGGTCGGGGGCAGACAGTTCAGAGATTGGATGTCTTCGGCAAACGAGCGGATGTTGCTCTCCACGAGTTGCTGTGTGCTGATGCCCGCCTCCTGTGCTCGTGCGATGATCTTATCGTCCACATCCGTAAAATTTCGCACGAATGTGACCTCGCAGCCGAGAAATCGCAGGTAACGAACCAAAACGTCAAAAGTCACCAGAGCCCGTGCATGCCCGATGTGCGAACGATCGTATACCGTGACGCCGCACACGTAGACGCCGACCTTTCCGGGAACCAGGGGGACGAATTCTTCGAGTCGTCCGGAGAGAGTGTTGTGCAGATGGAGAGCCATGAAACCTTTCCGGAAAATTCCGATGGGGTGGACGGTCCGTCCACCCCATCAGGGTGTTCACAGACCGAGAGGTCCTCGGCCTATTCCTCGTCTTCGCGGAGTCGTGCGAGGACGCTCAGATCCTCCAGTGTCGTGGTGTCACCCAGCGTCTCTTTACCTGCTGCGAGATCGCGCAACAGACGCCGCATGATTTTTCCGCTGCGTGTCTTGGGAAGTGCCTCCGTAAAGCGCACGTCATCAGGGCGCGCAAATGCACCGATTTCCCGTGCAACATGATCCCGCAACTCGAGACGCAATTCGTCGGTCGCCTTCTGTGTCCCCTCCAGAGTCACGAAGGCCGCGATCGCCTGCCCCTTGAGGTCGTCCGGACGACCTACGACAGCCGCTTCAGCGACTGCTGGATGGCTCACCAGGGCACTTTCGATTTCCATCGTTCCGAGACGGTGTCCTGCCACGTTCACGACGTCATCAACACGTCCCATGACCCAGTAATACCCGTCTTCATCGCGTTTTGCCGAATCACCTGTTAAATACATTCCTTCGTATTTACTCCAGTATTTTTCGATATATTTATCAGAGTCTTTATAAATCGTCCTCATCATAGAGGGCCATGGATTTTTAATTACAAGAAATCCCTCTTCGTTATCTTTTACCGGTTTACCTTCTTCATCGAGAATATCCATTATTAAACCCGGAAATGGTTTGGTACCTGAACCCGGCTTTAACGGCATCGACGGCATTGGAGTAATCATAAATGCACCTGTCTCTGTCTGCCACCACGTATCCATTATCGGGCATTTTTCTTTTCCGATTACTCTGTGATACCATTTCCACGCTTCGGGATTAATCGGCTCTCC
>CAZEWD010000391.1:0-2161 GCA_964515725.1 uncultured Binatia bacterium (SeqCode) | reverse complement strand
GCCAGGCGACGGCGATCGGATGGGGCCAGACGGTAGAGGGCGAGTGGCCGCCCCGCTGGAGTCGTGATCACGCGTCCCGTACCGGATTCACTGATGAGCGCTCCGAATGAACCAATATGAGAGAAGCGCCGCATCC
The DNA here is from genome assembly GCA_964515725.1 of uncultured Binatia bacterium (SeqCode). Lineage (GTDB taxonomy): Bacteria > Desulfobacterota > Binatia > HRBIN30 > HRBIN30 > CAZEWD01. The sequence goes on along the minus strand of CAZEWD010000391.1, from coordinate 2,025 downwards.
GCTCGCGATGCTCACGCCCGGTCCCGGGAATCGTCGGAGCCTCGATTCCCGGAGCCGCGAAGATTCCCTGGATGAAGATCCCTTCACGCTCGAATTGCGAGATATGGTAGCTCTGTGGAACCCCGATCCAGCCGCGCACCGGCTCATCGAACAGCGCGCCAACCCGCGCGGCGGGATGGATGCGCAGGTTACGACCGAGGAGAGGATGGCGCACGCCGCTAACACGCAACAGAGCAGGTGTATGCACCGCTCCGGTCGCAATCACCGTCCGATTCGCAAGCGCTCGCAACCGGTAGCCTGTCGGCTGTCCGCCTGCGTCGATGAGATCCGCTTCCACACCCCACGCCCGCGTCCCATCGAGCAGGACACGACGCACACGGGCGCGTGTCACGAGTTCCGCGCCCGCTTTCAGCGCTGCAGGCACATAGCTCCGGTCCATCGACTGCTTTGCACCGGTAGGACACCCGAATGCGCAAACACCCCTACCGGCACAATGCGGCGCGTTGCGTGGAATCGACTCTCCCGCAAAACCCAGTGCCTCTGCACCTTTGCGAAAAAGTCTCGCATTCGGTCCCAGCAATTCTTCAGGAACACGAGTCACACCGATGCGCCGACTCACCTCGTCGAACAAGGGAGCCATGCTCGCTGGCATGAGATCTTCGAGATGCTCTTCATGCGCCCACTGTTCCAGAACGTAATCAGGTGCCGGATAACAGGTACCGCTGTTCACCGTGGTGGTGCCTCCGACAGTACAGCCCAGAGGCAACCCAATCGCCGGCACACCCAGAGTCGCGGTCAAACCACGGTTTCGATACAGACGCATCACCATCTCGAGGGAGCGCCCGGTAAAATCCTCGGTACGGTGATAGGCACCTTCCTCGATGAGCAGAACCCTGGCACCCGCCTCTGCGAGCAATGCCGCGACGACGGCGCCGCCAGCGCCGGTCCCGACGACCACCACATCCACGGCACGGTGGATATTTTGTGTGGCGACGGCACCATCGATGAGATTCATGCCGGTCTCCCCACGCCTTCACGGTCGATACGTGGCGATTCATATCCGATCGCTGCCTCCTCCTCGGATCGCGAATAAAAGAGTGTTGTTCCGAGGAAACGGATCGGGAACAGGATGCGTTCACGGAGGTAGAGGCGACTGGTCTCGAATCCATGCAGATACCGTTCACGCTCGAGCGGATCCAACCGGGTGAAGGGACGTAGTGTGCCAAACCAGATCAGCGTCCCGTATTCGATGATGAACAGTGCTGGCAGGAGTGCCAGCAGACCAACAGGCCCCAGACTGCGCACGTATTCGATGAGTTCGTCATCGAGTCCAGCAGGCTCACTCGAACCTCGCGTTTCATCCGGAAGCATCGTTGCCAGGACGGCATTGAGAACGTTCCGCCCCCTCCGGCCACGTTCGAGCCAGCGCGGCATCGTTCCTGCCCCGGAACTGGGATCGAGCAGGCGGTAGAGCAACAGACAATTGAGAACGATCGACCCATCGACCAGAAAATTCAGCAGGTAGCCGAACGCATCGAGGGAGAAGAGATAGAAAAGGAGACAGGTCAGGCTGCTGGTCAGCTTACCTGCTGCAAGCACGAGCAGAAGATCCCGGTTGCCGTGGATGTCGCGACGGACGAGGTACGCCAGCACGGTGACCAGCACCATGTACGCTGTTCCCAGAGAGAGCCACAGACGAAATCCGGTCTGTGGCGCTTCGGAAAAATTGCCGAACCACGAGCCGGCGCGATTTGTGAAGGCGACCACACCATCCGGAACGAGAAGAAAGAGTGTCCCCACGATGATGAAGGCCCACATCAGGGCGGTCACGTTCAGACGGATGAAATAATCGAGATCCGAGTGGACCCGTCCACGATCAACAGAGATGTCGTCCATAATCGTCACTATTCCCCGGTTTCGATCACGATGCGAATCGGATCACCGGTCTTATGCGCCAGGACCTCGAGGGCTGTGTTGATTTCCTGCAGACCGAATCGGTGGGTCACGGAGTCCGTAAGATCGATC
>CAZEWD010000390.1:707-2186 GCA_964515725.1 uncultured Binatia bacterium (SeqCode) | reverse complement strand
AGTTCCATGGGCCGCCACGATAGCAGAGGGCGGTTGGTATGTCGCGGAGAATCGCGGTCCCCCGTGGTGCTCTGCTCCGTGAGGATTGACTTGGTGACCCGGGGAACGAAGAATCGTCGCAATTGTCATGAAAATCGGCGAACGGATCGATAGATTGGATCGATAGAATGATTGAGAATTCGTTGGCGCCCACACTGCTGCTTGCCATGCCGCAAATGACAGATCCGAATTTTGCGCGGACTGTCGTATTGCTGTGCCGTCATGAGGCAGTGGGAGCGATGGGGCTCGTGATGAATCGACCGACGGACGCCCTGGTGTCGAGCGTGGTGGAATTGGATCCGCCGATCGAGGCAAAGAGCGGCATGGTGGTCTGGAGCGGCGGTCCCGTGGACCAGAGTCGCGGCTGGCTCTTGCTCGGATATGATCCGGCCGCCACTGACGCAATCCGTATCGCGCCCGGTTTGTATCTGTCCGCTTCACTCGACCTCCTACGCGACCTGATGCAGGCGGACAACTCGCATGCAGACAGCGCCCGGTTCTTCCTCGGATATGCAGGGTGGGGCGAGGGACAACTCGAATCCGAGCTGGCTGCTTCGGTCTGGCTGACCACCGAGGTGACGAACGATCTCATTTTTCGAACCACCCCCGAAAAAATGTGGGATACGGCGATCCGGACCCTGGGGGTCGACCCCCACGCGCTACAAGTCGGGACGGGTGTGCACTGAGGAGACACCCCGGCAATCCACTGCTGCCGTTGCGGTGGGTGTGAAGTCAATCGTCTGGTGAGTCGAGGACCTGCCGGCATGGTTCGGTCCTTTCTGTCTGCTAAGCGCGCCGGGGAAGGGTGAAGCATTCGGAGACGTCAGGAGCGAGGAGGCATGGATGGGGCTGCTTGAAGGGAAAAAGGCTGTGATCTTCGGCGTTGCCAATGATCACAGCCTTGCCTGGGGGATTGCCCGGGCGATGCACCGCGAGGGCGCGCAGTTGGCGTTCTCTTACGGGGCGGAGAACCTGGAGAGACGTGTCCGTCCGTTGGCGGAATCTCTCGGAGCCTCTCTTGTTCTCCCCTGTGATGTCTCGCAGGACGAAGACATCGAGAGGATTTTTTCGGTGGTGGGTGACCAGTGGGGGCAGGTGGATATCGTCGTTCATGCCGTGGCGTTTGCTTTGAGGGACGAACTGAAGGGCCGGTTCGTCCACACCTCACGCGAGGGCTTCCGCATCGCGCTCGACATCAGTGTCTATTCGCTCCTGGCGATCGCGCGGAGTGCGGAAACGTTTCTGCGGTCCGGAAGCAGCCTTTTGACCCTGACTTATTTTGGGGCGGAGAAAGTGGTTCCGAATTACAATGTGATGGGCGTCGCCAAGGCGGCGCTGGAGGCATCGGTGCGCTACCTCGCGGTCGATTACGGCCATCGCGCGATCCGCGTGAACGCCATCTCGGCCGGCCCGATCCGTACGCTCGCCGGCGCCGGCATT
>CAZEWD010000390.1:0-697 GCA_964515725.1 uncultured Binatia bacterium (SeqCode) | reverse complement strand
CGTGCGGGTGAATGCCATTTCGGCGGGTCCGATTCGCACTCTTTCGTCTGCTGGCATCACCGGTTTCAAGGACATGTTGCACCATCACGCCGAACGGGCACCGTTGCGACGTAACGTGACCACGGAGGAGGTGGCCAACACGGCGGTTTATCTGACGAGCGATCTGGCGTGCGGAGTCACCGGTGAAATCATGCACGTCGATTGTGGCTACAACATCGTGGGAATGTGACGCATGCGACCCGTGCTTTTTACCATCGGCGGTTATGACATACCTGCGTTCTGGACGACGGCACTCCTCGGCTTCGTTCTGGCCTTTTTTGCGATCCGCGCCGAGGTACGCCGGCGTAAACTGGGAGACGCATTGGCATTCGATATGGTGCTGTATGCGTATATTGGCGGCTGGATCGGTGCACGCCTGTTTCTCATTCCCACGGCGTGGGAGATCTTCACGACGGATCCGGTGGGTTTTCTCCTGTCGGGAAGCGGCTGGGTCTGGTATGGCGGCATCATTGGCGGTGCCATCGGCATGTGGGCCCTGGCACGCCGTACGAAGATCTCGTTTCTGACGCTGGCCGACATCTGCTCTCCGGCTCTTGCCCTCGGCCTGGCGATGGGGAGGGTCGGCTGTCAACTCTCTGGCGACGGAGATTATGGTGTTCCGACGAACCTGCCCTGGGGGATGAGCTATCCGAACGGA
>CAZEWD010000389.1:1148-2187 GCA_964515725.1 uncultured Binatia bacterium (SeqCode) | reverse complement strand
GGCGGAAGTTCGTTGCGCGGCAACATGACGCGTCCAGCCCTACACCACCTGGCACCGGAAGGTAGAACTGGCACGACCGAGAAGCAGCGCATAAGTCGACCATACGGTAGCCGCTGGATCTACGACACTCCTCCTCGTCCGCAGGGAAACGAGCGACGGTGGAACGACCTACAACTCTCCACCCCGACTGACTTGTGCGGGGTGGTGTCGGATCCGTTATGAAATCTGGGAGGGTGAAGTGCTCTGTCGCTGATACCAGAGCAGGCCACTGTATATGTAGTGTAGCCCTGACGCAGTCACAGTAATTCCCGTGAAAGCCCAGAGCACCTGGTTCGGAATCTGCATTGGAATATCGGGGCGTGCCAGGGTCAACAACGCGAAACCGATACAGGACATTTCATTGAACGTGTTGATCTTACTGACCAACGAGGGAGACACCTCCATCGGGGTACTGAGGAAGTAGAGAGCCAGGTATCCACCGAGAATCACAACATCGCGCGTCGCCACCAGGATAAAGAGCCACGGCGGCAGCACACCGAGCCATGTGAGCATGAGGAAAGAGCTGACCACGAGAAGCTTGTCAGCCAGAGGGTCGAGACTGGCACCCAGATCACTCTTCGTTTGTGTAATGCGGGCGATGGCGCCATCCAGGGCATCCGTGATGCCTGCACCGAAAAACAGAACCAACGCCGATCCGAAATAGCCGTTGGTCACCAGGATCAGAAATACCGGCACGGCAACGATGCGCAGCAACGTCAGGAAATTCGGCAGGGTCAGCATTCGGTCGGGTGTGCTCTACTCCGGGTCCTGGAAAACCGCAACATAATGCGCAAGGTGCGGCAAGGTCGGGGCATGTGTTGGTCCCTACGCTGCAGCACACATTGCCACTGTCTGCGACCGGCTATTGAGAGGCCACGTCGATGCCCGACACTCAGGCCCGGCCGCGCACGACGGCTTTGCGGAGCTGGCCCGCCAGCTTCGCCGGCACGAGAGCCGACAGGTGGACCACACGATCTCCGTATTCTTCCCGCAGGACACG
>CAZEWD010000389.1:0-1095 GCA_964515725.1 uncultured Binatia bacterium (SeqCode) | reverse complement strand
TCGCCGCGTTCCGCAGGGATATCCAGATCGACGCGTTCACGACCATGTTCGAGCAAACGATCGATTCTTTCGAGCAGCGCAGGGATCCCGTCGCCTGTGGCGGCCGACACAGCACATTTTTCGCCTTCGAAGATCGGCGCGGAATGTCCTGCTGGTAGGAGGTCTATCTTGTTCAACACAACGATACGCGGCGTCTGTTCCGTGCCCAGTTCGCGCAGCACCCGTTCGACTACCTCGCTTTGTTTTTCGGCGAGAGGATCGCTCGCATCCACGACATGCAACAGAACGTCGGCGTTCCGTACCTCCTCGAGGGTGCTTTTGAATGCATCCACGAAGCCGTGCGGCAGCTTGTTGATGAAACCCACGGTATCGATCAGAAGGGCCCGCGCCCCACTGGGCAACTGCAAGCGGCGGACAGTGGGATCGAGCGTCGCAAAGAGTTTGTCCTCAACAAAAACATCCGCCTGTGTCAGCCGGTTCATGAGCGTCGACTTGCCCGCGTTCGTGTAACCCACGAGCGCAACAATCGGGTATGGTACCGCTGCCCGGCTCATCCGGTGGAGTCCACGAGTACGCGAGACTTCGCTCAAACGCCGGCGCAATGCTGCGAGACGCTCGCGCACGCGCCGGCGATCGACTTCGAGTTGCGTCTCACCGGGACCACGCGTACCGACGCCGCCGCCAAGGCGTGAAAGGTGCTGCCACTGGCGCGTCAAACGTGGCAGGAGATATTGCAATTGTGCCAGTTCGACCTGCAGTTTGCCCTCCAGGCTGTGTGCGCGTTGGGCAAAAATGTCGAGAATCAGCTGGCTTCGATCGACCACCTTGACTTCGAGGCCTTTCTCCAGATTGCGCTGCTGGGCTGGGGAAAGCGCATCGTCGAACAAGACGACATTGGCTCCGAGAGATCGGATCAGGTCGTGGATTTCGGCGACCTTGCCGGTTCCAATGTAGGTTGCGGGAGTGATCCGTTTGATCGACTGAATGACTTTACCGACAACCTTGACACCGGCTGTATCTGCCAGACGCTCGAGTTCTGCGAGTGACTCCTCTCCCGCCATGCCGCCATCGGGGCCATACACTGCCCCGACAAGG
>CAZEWD010000388.1:560-2222 GCA_964515725.1 uncultured Binatia bacterium (SeqCode) | reverse complement strand
GTACGGCGGCACAAACGATGACGAAGGCCAGAAGAGTTCCGATGTTCACGAGTTCGGCAAGGATGCGAAGTGGCAGGAATCCCGCCAACAAGGCCACCCCAATCCCGGTCAGGATCGTTGCCTTCCACGGTGTACGGAACTTGTTGTGGATGGCTCCGAAGAAGCTCTCGGGGAGCAAACCGTCACGAGCCATGGCCAGCAGAACCCGCGGTTGGCTCAGCATGAGAACGAGCAACACCGAGGTGATGCCGGTCACGGCGCCGATGGAGATCAGAAACTGCGCCCATGGCAAACCAACCTGGCGGAACGCATCCGAGACCGGCGCGTCGACGGAAATCTTGTCGTAGGGCACCATTCCGGTGAGCACTGCGCTGACAGCGATGTAGAGCACCGTGCACAAGGTAAGCGATGTGATGATACCGATCGGCACGTCGCGGTTGGGGCGGCGCGCCTCTTCAGCGTGCGTCGAGACGGAATCGAATCCAATATAGGCGAAAAAGATGATTGCAGCGCCCGCCATCATGCCGAGTGGCTCACCACTGGGTCCCGTCTGTCCGGAGATCGTGATACCAAAAAAGCTCAATCCCGTGTAGCCGAATGGGGCAAAGGGCACCCAGTTGCTGGGATCCACATAGAAGGCACCCACGATGATCACGAAGAAAACGACCGCCAATTTGATGATCACCATGATCGTGTTGAAGCTGGCGCTTTCCTGAATCCCTTTGACCAGAATGGCCGTGACCGCCAGGGCGACCACCACCGCAGGAAAATCGAGTACGCTTCCGGTCAAAACGAGACTCCCGCTGACCGGATCGTAGTCGAAGGGTGCATTCGCCAACGCAGTCGGTAAAGAAATACCGAAGATTCCTATGAAATCCTGAAAATAGTGGGACCAGCCGTGAGCCACGGTCGATGAGGCCACGGCATATTCCAGGACGAGATCCCAGCCGATGATCCAGGCAAGCAATTCACCCAACGTTGCGTAAGCGTAGGTGTACGCCGAACCGGCAACCGGCGCGAGCGAGGCGAATTCGGCGTAACAGAGTGCCGCGAAGACGCAGGCCGTACCCGCCATGGCATACGAGAGCATCACGGCCGGCCCCGTGCGATCATGCGCTGCAATCCCGGTGAGGACGAAAATGCCGGTGCCAATGATCGCTCCCACACCAAGCGCTGAGAGTTGGACCGGACCCAGCACGCGACGCAGCCGGTTCTCGCTGGCCATCTCCGCTTCGATGTGTTTGATCGACTTGATCAGTCTGGCTTGCTTCCCGAACCGCATCTGCTCAACCCCAAAGGCGCGCGCAACATATGGGAGCAGGGTGATACCGTCAACCAAGGAGCAGCAGGACGAGCAGACCGAGTGCAATGCGGTAGTACCCGAACCCGGTGAATCGATGGCGTTGCACGAAGACGATGAAAGCCCGCACGACGATGAGAGCAACGACGAAGGACACCACAAAACCAAGGGCAAGAGGTGGCAGATCCGCCGCCACGAGTTCGTGGCGTGCTTTGATCAGGCTGTAGAGGCTGGCGGCCGTCAGGGTCGGGATCGAGAGATAGAAGGAAAACTGTGTCGAAATCGGCCGGCCCAACCCGCACAGCAATCCGCCGAAGATCGTTGCTGCAGCCCGGGATACACCGGGGATCAGAGATAGGACC
>CAZEWD010000388.1:0-545 GCA_964515725.1 uncultured Binatia bacterium (SeqCode) | reverse complement strand
TGCCAGACCGATCATCAGCGAGTCGCGCCAGCCGGCCTCTTCGATTGTGCGTGTACGCGCGGGCCATTCACGGCGCTCTGCCAGTACGATCAGGACGCCGCCGAGGATCAGCGTGGCGGCCACGACGTGCGCAGTGAACAGATGTTCTTCGATCTTCTGGTGCAAGATGTAACCGGCCAGTGCGGCGGGAAGAAAGGCCACCAGAACCTTGCCGATCAGGTTGCGAGCCGTCGCATCGGAAGGGGCGCGCCGTACCAGACTGAACAGGTGCTCCCGGTACAGCCACACGATCGCCAGGATGGCTCCGAGTTGAATGAAAATGTCGAAGGTTGCCCGTTGCGCTTCCGGGTAGTCGACAATCTCAGAGACGAGGATCAGGTGTCCCGTCGAAGAGATGGGCAGAAACTCAGTGATTCCCTCGACGATACCCAGCAGGATGGCCTTCCAGAGCAACAGCACGGCGCTCCGATAGTCGTTGCCGGGGAGTGGAGCAACGGAAGAGGACGCTGCCTCGACTCAGGTTGCGATCCAACGTTGCGGGAGGT
>CAZEWD010000387.1:0-2228 GCA_964515725.1 uncultured Binatia bacterium (SeqCode) | reverse complement strand
AAGGTGACGTTCGCGGATGTGGCGGGTGTGGATGAAGCCAAGGAAGAACTGCGCGAGGTGATCGAGTTCCTCAAGACGCCGGAGAAATTCACCAAGCTGGGCGGCAAGATTCCCAAGGGTATCCTGCTGGTCGGCCCACCGGGCACCGGGAAGACGTTGCTGGCCCGCGCCGTGGCCGGTGAAGCCGGCGTGACATTCTTCAGCATCAGCGGCTCCGAGTTCGTCGAGATGTTCGTAGGCGTCGGCGCGGCGCGGGTTCGTGATCTGTTCGAACAGGCAAAGGGCAAAGCTCCTTGCATTATTTTTATCGATGAATTGGATGCCTTGGGAAAAGCCCGCGGCGTGGGACCCATGACGCACGAGGAGCGAGAACAAACTCTCAACCAGTTGTTGGTGGAGATGGACGGATTCGACCCTCGGGTAGGCGTTATTCTCATGGCCGCAACCAATCGACCGGAAATTCTCGACCCTGCGCTGCTTCGGGCAGGGCGGTTCGATCGCCATGTGACCGTGGATCGTCCGGACAAGAAGGGTCGTTTGGATATTCTTCGTGTCCATGCCAAAAAGGTGGCATTGAGCCAGGAGGCCGACCTCGAGCAGATTGCCGCGATGACCCCGGGATTCTCCGGTGCTGATTTGGCCAATATCATCAACGAAGCGGCGTTGTTGGCGGTACGTCGAGGCAAGGACCAGGTGGGCATTTCAGAGTTACATGAGGCCGTGGAGCGAACCATCGCCGGGTTAGAGAAAAAGAATCGCGTCCTGAATAAGATGGAGAAGGAACGGGTCGCCTTTCATGAAACCGGCCACGCACTCGTCGCCCTTTCCATACCTGGTTCCGATCAGGTGCAAAAGATTTCCATCATCCCGCGCGGGGTGGCGGCGCTTGGCTACACGTTGCAGCTCCCGACCGAAGATCGGTTTCTGATGACGAAATCGGAATTGGAGAATAAAGTTGCCGTGTTGCTCGGGGGAAGAATTGCCGAAGAAACCATTTTCGGAGAAGCCTCCACGGGAGCGCAGAACGATCTCGTCAAGGCTACGGACATCGCAAAAAGCATGGTGAAGGCCTACGGCATGAGCGAGAAACTCGGCACGATCACGCTGGAGCGCGAGCGACAGCCTCAATTCCTTCAGCTTCCGGTCGCCTCCGAAAAAGGCGATTATTCCGAAGAGACCGCCCGTGAAATAGACTGCGAAGTGCGACGGATCATCGACGAGCAGTACGGACGGGTGAGGCAATTGCTGGAAGAGAAGAAAACCACGCTCCAACAAGGCGCGCAGCTCTTGTTGGAACGAGAAGTGATTACCGGGGCTGAGCTCAAGACAATTTTGGAGGCGACCTGAATCGAGCATGATGACTCTCTTGCGGTCGCAGGAGAGGATTGTCATCGAGGAATGCTCGATGCTTGAGGAGCCAAGTCGATCGATGGAGTGAAGCAGGTGGAAGAGGCAACCATCTCCGTCAAAGGCAATGTGATCCACTGCCGAGGGTCTTGGACGCTTCCACACTTGTCTCAATTGGAGCGTGGAGGCCGAGCGCTCCGATGGCCTGAAACCTCCACCGTTCTCTACGATGTCGGAGAAGTGACCGCTATGGATACGGGCGGGGCGCTCATACTGCAGCGCTGCATCGACGGTGTGCGACGCAAGGGGCGGCAGACTGTTCTCCAAGGGTTGAAGCCTGAATTCGCCGAATTGCTTGAGATGATGGAGGGGCAATGGACCCAACTCGAGCGTGGAGCCGCCGTCAGTCGGTCGGGGTGGATCGATCGTGTGGCGGGCGTGCTGAGGGCTCGACGCACGGCCACGATTCGCGCACTCGCATTCGTCGGAGAAAGCACCATCGCGTTCGGCCGAACGCTGATGCGGCCACGGTCCATTCGCTGGCGGACGCTTTTGCGGATCGTGGAATTGGACGGTGTGCGGGCCTTGCCGATCACCGGTCTGTTGACGTTTCTGGTCGGTGTCGTGATCGCCTACCAGGGCGCGGAACAGCTTCGCAAGTTCGGCACGAACATTTTTATCGTGGATCTGGTCGGCATCTCACTGTTGCGCGAAATTGCCCCGTTGATCGTGGCCATCCTCATTGCCGGTCGATCGGGTTCCGCCTATGCGGCTGAGATCGGCACCATGAAGGTGACGGAAGAATTGGATGCGGTGCGGACCTTGGGCATCTCGCCCATGAATCTGCTCGTATTGCCTCGAGCGCTTGCCCTAGTCATCTA
>CAZEWD010000386.1:0-2274 GCA_964515725.1 uncultured Binatia bacterium (SeqCode) | reverse complement strand
GATGCTGCGGGACTACGGTACACAGATCACGTCTTTGGCCTGCACAACTCCGGGCACATGACGGAACGGTTTCTCCTTCATGTCCTTACCGCGCTTCCACCCGGCGTGACGGAGATCTACACGCACGCCTCGTATGTCGATGCCGAAGCACGCCGCTGGCGCCCGCATGATTATGAGTGCGAGGCAGAACTGGCGGCGCTGACGAGCCCCAGGATCAAGGAAGCCCTCGAGGAGTCGGGAATCGAATGTATTTCTTACCGCGATTTGGGCGCATACCCCCCTATCGGTACCGGAATGGTGCGGCAGCGGCGGCAAGGATGAGGGCGTTTCAAAGCTTTCCGAAGAAGTCGTTTCCCTTGTCGTCGACAATGATGAAGGCAGGGAAGTTTTCGACTTCGATCTCCCAGATCGCCTCCATCCCCAGTTCGGGATATTCGAGGACGGAAACCTTCTTGATGTTCTCCTGCGCCAGAACGGCTGCGGGACCACCGATACTCCCCAGATAGAAGCCACCGTATTTCTTGCATGCGGCCGCAACTGCTGCGGAACGGTTGCCTTTGGCAAGAGTTACGAGGCTGCCGCCATTTTCCATGAACAGCTCGACATAGGAGTCCATCCGGCCTGCGGTAGTCGGACCGAACGATCCCGAGGCGTATCCTGCGGGGGTTTTTGCCGGTCCGGCGTAATAAATGGGGTGATCTTTTAGGTATTGCGGCAGCCCTTCGCCCCGCTCGATACGCTCTTTGAGCTTGGCGTGCGCAATGTCTCGGGCCACGATCATCGTTCCTGTCAGTGAAAGACGGGTCTTGATCGGGTACTTCGAGAGTGTGGCGCGGATTTCGCTCATGGGCCGTCTCAGATCGATTGCGACGACCTCGCCACCGAGTTTCGTCTCGTCGATGTCGGGCAGGTACTGAGCCGGATTGGTCTCGAGCTGTTCGAGGAAGATGCCCTCACGGGTGATCTTTGCCTTGGCCTGACGGTCGGCCGAACACGAGACGCCGATGCCCACGGGACAACTTGCCCCATGGCGGGGCAGGCGGATCACACGCACATCGTGGCAGAAATACTTGCCACCAAACTGGGCTCCGATATGTGTCTCCTGTGCCAGCCGCATGACTTCGGCTTCCAGTTCGAGATCGCGGATTGCATGCCCCAGCTTGCTCCCCCGCGTCGGCAGATCATCCAGATAACGGCAGCTTGCCAGCTTGACTGTCTTCAGTGTCATCTCCGCCGACGTGCCGCCCACCACGATCGCCAGGTGATACGGCGGGCAGGCAGCAGTGCCGAGGGTGCGGATCTTCTGGTTGATGAAGGCGAGCAATGATTTCGGATTGAGCAACGCCTTCGTTTCCTGGAAGAGAAAAGTCTTGTTTGCCGATCCGCCGCCTTTGGTGATGAACAGAAACCGGTATTCATCGCCTGGTACCGCGTAGAGTTCGATCTGTGCCGGCAGGTTGTTTCCCGTATTCACCTCTTCGTACATGTCGAGCGGCGCGACCTGGGAATACCGCAGATTGGTGTTCGTGTACGTATCATAAATGCCGTGTGCCAGGGCCTCCTCATCGTCGCCGCCGGTGGTCCAGACATGACTGCCTTTTTTGCCGAAGACGATCGCCGTTCCTGTGTCCTGACATGAGGGCAGAACCATACCAGCCGAGATGCATGCATTACGCAGCATGTTCAGCGCAACGAAACGATCGTTCGATGATGCTTCGGGATCATCCAGAATTTTGCGTAGTTGTGCGAGATGAGCTGGCCGGAAGAGGTGCGACACATCGCGAATCGCTTCCGCTGCAAGTCGGCGCAGACCCATCACATCGACAGTGACGAGATCTTCTCCACGAAATGGCTGCACCCCGACCCAATCGCCGTCGAGCCGGCGGTACGGCGTCGAGTCGGCGCCCTGTGGAAACATTTCCTGAAACTGAAAAGATGACATCCCCGCTCCTTGTCTCGATGGCCGCCGTCATAGCTCCGGCAAGCCGTTCGGGCGAGGCGGTCGGATATTCCGGTTTGAAAAAACCGGGCGTTGACTTTGTCTTGTCCGGGTTCCACCATGCTCCCCTACCATGCAGAAAGCTGTCATTGCCGGCGTGCTGGCCGTACTTGCTCTGGTTGTCTTGTTCACCCTGACCCGGTCGGGTCCGCATCCGGAACCGGAAAGCGATTCGACCTCCCTGAACTCCCCACGGAATGACCCAGGGCAGTCTCTTCCCGCACGCTCAGCAAACGACCGGAAAGATGGTCGTAATTCTGCGCCACACGGCAACG
>CAZEWD010000385.1:0-2277 GCA_964515725.1 uncultured Binatia bacterium (SeqCode) | reverse complement strand
TGAATTCATCGAGATGTACTCGCACGTCGCGGCACCCCGTCCCATTCTTCCCAGCGAGTTGATCGCCACGGCAGAACGGATGGTGGATCGCACCCTGGAGTGGATTCGCCAGCGCCCGCAGAAACCGTTCTTTCTGCTCGTGTTCAGCGTGGATCCTCACACGCCGTACACGCCACCGGCCCCGTACGACCGGCTGTACGATCCGACTTACACCGGTAACATCGACGGCTCACTCCGCGGCATGTACGGCCTGGGGGTGTTCGGTCCGCGCCCACCCGACCGTGAGATTTCGCACCTGCGCGCCCTCTACGACGGCGAAGTCGCCTACAGTGACGATCAGTTCTCACGCTTGCGCGAGGTCATCGATTCTTCCTCCCTGAACAGGAACACCATCACCATTTTGACCTCCGATCATGGTGAGGAATTCTATGAACACGGCAGCCGGGACCATGGACACACTCTCTACAACGAGTTGCTCCATGTGCCTCTGATCTTTTACGGCCCCGGATATTTTTCGTCACGAACGGTCAACGTTCCGGTCCAATCCGCTGATCTCTACAAGACAATCCTCGCATTGGCCGGAAAGTCTGCCGGGGAAGGCCCCGGACGCGACCTGACACCCTACCTGCGAGGGACGCTGGACGCCGGCACGGAAATCTTCGCTGAGCTTTCGCTCGACAAACACCAGGTCGACGCTCTGATCCTCGACACGGATAAGGTGATCCGTAGCCGCTTCGATGGCTCCCTCCTGCACTTCGACCTCGCTGCGGATCCGGGTGAGCTGGCAAGTCTGCCAGACGCTGGTCCCCTGTCACGAAAAATCCAGGACCTGCGCGAGGCCCTCGATCGCGCGGGGGCCTCTTCTCCCAAGGCCTCCCGGGTGAGGCGCGACGCACTACCGGAAGCAGCGCGCCAGGCTCTGGAACAACTTGGCTACGGGGACGTCACGCAACCGGAATCTCCATGAATCGATCGTGGCCGGCAGCACTTCTACCCGACGGCACTCCCGCGACAGACAGGAGACGCACGCAACCGGCAAAAGCCCGAGCCGTCGCGATCGGGTTTCCGATCATGCGTGCATTACGGCGTGATCCGGCCGCCGTCAGTGGCAGCAAAGCCTCGTGTACTTGCGGCCACGCAGCGCGTCGTGTAAGCAGCCGGTGCCGATCAACCCGGAACGTGGGGCCGTAGCTCAGTTGGGAGAGCGCTAGAATCGCACTCTAGAGGTCGAGGGTTCGACTCCCTTCGGCTCCACTTTTTTCACAACATCCCGAGGATCGGTTACGCAACATCCGCGGCCACGAGGGACGGCATCCCCGGCAAGAACGAACGGCAACTGATTGCCGCATTCGCAGCGCTCGGATATAAAGGCGCGTCCGTTTGGCGCCGACGTATCGGCTGAAGCACAGGTCCCATGTTCGATTCACTGTTCGCCCTGCTCGTGCTGGCTTTTATCCTGGTGACCGCCCTGGTCAGTATCTCGCAACACGCTCGCAGTTGCAGGATGGACTCTGGATCGAGCGGTTCCATCCTGCTCGGTGGCAATGTGCGCAGTTGGTACATCCACCACCTGCAACCGTTCGAGGAACGTTGCATCGACTATGGGGTGCAACCGTCTCACCTGTCCCTTGCCCAACTGGCAGCCGGCTTCGTCGTCGCGTTCTGTTACGCTCGTGGCATGTTGTTCACGGCGGGCTGGCTCATGCTCGTCAGCGGCTCGCTCGACATCATCGATGGCCGCCTGGCACGACGGACGCAGACCGGGAGCAGGCGCGGCGCTTTTCTCGATTCCGTCGTGGATCGGTATGCCGACGCGGCGGCTTTCATGGGTCTTGCGGTGTATTTCCGTGAATCATGGCTGCTCTGGGCGTGTCTGCTCGGATTGATCGGGGGACTCATGGTGAGTTACACGCGGGCGCGCGCCGAAGGGCTGGGAGCGGACTGCAAAGTCGGCTTGCTCCAGCGTCCCGAACGTTACGTCCTTCTGGGCTTCGGCAGCATTTTCAGCACACTCTTCGATCATGTGGCCGGGACACAGACGACACACCCAATCCAGCGCTCCGTCCACGCGTGGCGCCTACTGGGGGCTTCACCTGATGGCACTCTCTGAGGAACTCGCAGCCCGCGAGCAGCGGACCCTGGGCGTCTTCACGCTCATGTTCGGAGCGGGGGCCTTGCTCGACGATGCATCCGTGCGGCTGGGCAGCTTTCTCCTGCTCATCGGTGCGGTCCTGTTTGCAAAGGGCCTTCTCGGCAGACGCCACCTGGCCCGTTCTC
>CAZEWD010000384.1:0-2282 GCA_964515725.1 uncultured Binatia bacterium (SeqCode) | reverse complement strand
GTGTCAATGTCATTGAATCGAAGAGCATTGAATCCATCGGCACACGACGTTGGGACGGCGCCTGGGGGTCGGATCGCAGACCACTCAGGGACGCACGATCCATCTTGAGATTCTCTGCGCAGGCCCACACCATCGTCGTTACCGGGACCCACTCGGGATCGTCTGGATTCCCTGCCTTCTGGTTGATGCGCGCCTGCGATTGGTAGCTGTGCACCAACTCGCCGTTCCAACTGTACTTGATGTTCCAGGATCCGTCCCATGTCTCGGCGTCGATCCACAACTCGATACGGCCGTAGAGATAGTACTTGTCTCGCGGAGTTCCTTCGACGATCCACATCGGCCGCTTGGCGAGCGCGTTTTCGACCGGTGCCCATGGCACACCGGTCCAGCCTTGCTTCCAGTAACCGGCGGATGGTGGATTGAGATCGGTGAGCGTATTCCAGCCGCCACCGGGAACCGGGGTCACCGGGAGATTCCCTTCGATGCTGTTGGGATCGACGATCCGCAGGGCGTCACGTTTGCCGATCAGTTTCCATTCGAAATCTTCCGGCTTGCCGTCGAAGAAGAAACCATCGTCCCCACTGATATCCGAGCCGAGGTACCCATCGGACCGATTCGCCGGACTGACGGCTCTCACCCGGCGTAAGGCCGGAACGAAAGCCCAGATCGAGTCTCGTTTGTCGGCCTGGCGGTAGCGCCAGCTCAGCGATGCCGTGCCCTGCAAATCGGCCGGAGTGAGTGTCACACCCAGAAACTGGCTCTCCAATCGATTCGGGTTCGGCTGGCGGTATTTCGGGGCGGCGCCATCGTAGAAATTGAACCAACCGTTCACGACGATCTGACGATCGAGGCCCTTGCGTGTGAACATCGCCAACAGTGTCCGGTTGAAACTGCTCCCACCGTACCAATACGCAAGAAACTGATTCCAGACGATCTTGACGCCCGCCTTCGGATCCTGAGGATCGATGGTCGGGAACGGAAAGCCGTAATAGTAGTCTGGCTGCTTGCCCGTCGCTTTCTCGACGATGCTGCCCCGTTCGTCGACATCGAGCCGCCCGTCATTGTTTTCTGTCGCCTCGATGAACGCCTTTTCCCAATTCGCCTTGCCGAGCGGGAAGCTGACGATCCTGTTGCGGTAATCGCCTTTTTCATAGTGCCGCAGTATGGCGGGAGGCAGAAGATCCCTGGCAAGAGAGGCGTTCTGATCACTCAGTGTGTCTCCCACCTTGAGCCCCGGCGCAATTTCCTCCTGGGCGGCGACCAAAGAGGACGTTGTCATGGACCATGCGAGAATCGCGAACTTGACCCATTTCAACATGTCGCGCTCAACCTCGATTCGGATCGGCCATTTCCCGCGAATTCTCGCTCAACTCTGCCTCCGCTGCGGCCACGGTCCGTTCGCCGATCTCTGGAGCGTACCCCTCGCCTCAGCCTCCCGCTCTCATCCAGTGGAAACGGATCGAGCTGATACCGCTGTTCCCCCCATCGTTACAAGCCATCTGTACCGATTGCGGGGATGGATCGGTGGCGAGAGAAGTGATCGAAGAGGAATGCACAATGTGGCCATGACTCCCCTTCCCCGATGCCGTATCCTTCGGAGAACGATACAATTGGGCCGCACCTCCAGCCGTTCCACGCGGACACAGGTGTCTGGGCTGGCGGAGACGGATTGCGGGGAAAATGCATCAGCACACTTGCGCATGGCAAGCTCCGACGGGCATTTGTATCAGGAGACGAGATCAGCCAGATCTCGAAGAACCGGCGGGTTTGCCGGTGGTGCGAAAGGATCACGCATCGTGCCCGATCCGCAGGTTCACGGGATCTACAGGCAAGCGATAGGAGTAGACCATGAAATCATCATTCGTCAGACATACCCTGGCGGTAGTTCTCGCCATTTCTCTGAGCGGTTGCGCACTCTACGAGAGCAATCCTCGAACGGTTCAGGGCGCCGGGATCGGCGCTGCCGGCGGTGCAGCTACTGGCGCGGCCATTGGTGCCGTCGTCGGTGGTGGCAAGGGAGCCGGAAAGGGTGCTGCCATCGGGGCTGTGGTCGGTTTGCTCGGGGGTGGCTTCATCGGGAATTACATGGATCGGCAAGCCGAGGAGATGCGCTCTGTTCTGGCCGAGCAGGACAGGATTCGCCGCGAGCAGGATCGGCTGGATATCAACCTGTCGAGTGATGTCCTTTTCAGCTCGGGGAGCGCCGAGTTGTATCCGGGTGGCCGGCAGAAACTCGCCCAGGTAGCCACGATTCTCACTCGCTACCCCGAATCCACCGTCCA
>CAZEWD010000383.1:0-2290 GCA_964515725.1 uncultured Binatia bacterium (SeqCode) | reverse complement strand
TTGACGCGAGCCCCCCACATTTTCGGCTCGCCTGCGGTGCCGAACTCCATACCGAGAGTATTGGCAACACCAGGAACAAAGACATGATATTTCTCGTTCAAGGCATTCGTCATGAAGAACGATGCATCGAACGGACTGCCGTAGATGGCCTTCCAACCGAGGTTCAGGTTTAGCAACTGCCGCGCGCCTAGCAGACCATACGCACTGGCATGCGTGGCCCATTGCGACGACATGAACGAGTAGGTCGCACCCGCCGAGATATCGCCCATCTCAACCGGCAACGGCAGTTGATAGCTCAAACCGGTCACGACGGTGTGGCGCGGCGAGAACGTCAGGTCATGTCCGACTGCACCCACGCCGTTACTGGCCCAGCCGGCAGGCACCGCTGGCGACGTATACGAATCCAGGTTGGTATCGAGATACGTGTACCCCAGATTGAAGGTCAAGTCATCCAGCAACTTGAGGGTCGTTTCGACCTCAGCGCCCTGAATCGTCGATGCACCCGCGTTCACGATAGCCGTCGTGGCAGCCCCCGGAGATCCCGGCGCAGGAACATAGCCGTTCTGCAACTGCTGATCCTTAAGCTTGTTGTAGAACACCGCCACGTTAAAGGTACCCGGAACCGGTCCATGGAAACTCGTCTTGGTACCGATCTCGTAAGCATCGACCTTCTCGGGGTTAAACGTGGCCAGACTGGGAGGTGCGGCCGGCAGGATGCTGCCCTGGCGATAGCCGCGCGCATATTTCGCGTACACCATGACATCCGGAGTCGGCAGATAGTCGACATCGATGAGCCAGGTCGGTGCCTCGCTGCGCTGAGTGACATGCGTCAAGCAAACCGGGTTGAAGGGCTGCGAAGTCACCCCACCCGGCAACAGGGACGTCGACTGCCCACACAGAGACTCGGTGGGCGCGCCCGACGAGCCAAAGCCCGGGAAACCAATGTACGTGTTCCGGTTGAAGTCGGCGTGCGTGTTGTCAACCGTGTAGCGCAGACCCAGCGTCGCCCGCCACTCATCGTTGATATCGTAGGTTCCCTGCGTATAGATGGCCTGGTTGTTGAACTCCTGGCGAAATTCGTTGGCGGAGACACTGCCTGCCCCCCCCAGAGGATCCGAGCACGACCAATTGAGCGGGTTGGTGCCGAGCGTGCTGTGATCGCACACGATCAACGCCGGCGACAGCGTACCGACCCAGTCTTTCGGCCGGCTGTCCTCGTAATAGTAACCGGCCTGCCAGCTCAGCCTTTCATCGAACGCGCTGCCTGAAAACTGCACCTCCTCGACCCAGGTGGACTGGTTGGCCGTGTGCATGCCGGGATAAGTGTGCGACTGGAACAGATCCAAATGAGGAATAAAGGGCTGAAACGAGAGATTGCCACCAAACACGGACGTTCTCATATCCTGCGTAAAATCCGCAAAAGAGAGAATATTTTTCGCCGTCAGACTGTCACTGATATCCCATGTCGTGGTGTTGATGATCTGCCATTGACGGTTCCGGCTGATCGGGTCCGACACATCGCCCGAGGAAACCTTGTAAAAGCTATTGCCTTGAGCCGCCGCAGTCGCACCACAAAAAATACCGAGACCGGCCACTGGATTATTACACTCGATCAAACCCTGGATCGTGGCGTTATTCTCGGAGAATGAATGCGAGAAAATGGTGTAGTTCTGCAAATCGCTCGTCACATCCCATATGACACTGGCGCGTATCGCACGATAATCCACATCCGCCAGGCGTCCCGGACCGACACCCGAGATATTTTCCAGGTAGCCATCGCGCTTCATGGCGTCAAAGCCAAAGCGGGCGCGAACATTGTCCGAGACCGGAACGTTGATGACGCCCTGCTCACGGCGCATATTGTAATTGCCGACAGAGCCCTCCAGGTAACCTTCCAGCTTGCTGGTCGGCTCTTGAGGAACGAGCTGGATGGCGCCACCGGTCGTGTTGCGGCCAAACAGCGTACCCTGCGGGCCCTTCAATACCTGCACGTTTTGCAGATCGAACATGCTGCCCGGCGTCGAGCCGTTACCGCCGTTAATCTGACCGCCACCTGCGCGCGGCCCAGCGACGTCGGCGAAGTACACGGCAACGGAGGGCGAAGTGCCCAATTCCTGCGTAAAGCCGCGAATCGAAAATGCGGCTGCATCGGAACCGTAGCGATTATCGACGGCCAGCGACGGGGTGTAAGTCGCCAGCTCTGCCGCTGTCGTCACGTTACGCTCGTTCAACATCTCCTGGTTGAAAACCGTCATGGAGATCGGAACGGTTTGAATCACCTCTTCCGTAC
>CAZEWD010000382.1:0-2295 GCA_964515725.1 uncultured Binatia bacterium (SeqCode) | reverse complement strand
CGTCTTGCCGTGATCGATGTGGCCGATCGTCCCCACGTTCACGTGCGGCTTCTTGCGCTCAAATTTCTGCTTCGCCATGACTCACGTGCCTTTTTTTCGCAGTGCTCTCGCAGCTTACGGAAGAAGAGCCCAGGAGCGGAATCGAACCGCCGACCTCCTCCTTACCAAGGAGGTGCTCTAACCGACTGAGCTACCTGGGCCTACGTTCAATTTTCACGGGTCTGAAACTGTCCTTCGAATGGAGAAAAAGAATGGAGCGGGAAACGGGACTCGAACCCGCGACCCTCAGCTTGGAAGGCTGATGCTCTAACCAACTGAGCTACTCCCGCATACCATCTTTCCGTATGGCTTCATCGTGTGTCTGCAATCATATGGAGAGGGGAGGATTCGAACCTCCGAAGGCTGACGCCGGCAGATTTACAGTCTGCTCCCTTTGGCCACTCGGGTACCTCTCCGTAATTCTGGAGCCGATGGCCAGAATCGAACTGGCAACCTACTGATTACAAATCAGTCGCTCTGCCTATTGAGCTACATCGGCCCGCACACCTTGCCACTCGCCGTGGCTCACAACGGGCCAGCATTACCGACCCTGACGCAAGAGTGTTCGCTTACATGAGCAAGAAATCAGTGTCAAGGCTTGCCCAGACGCCGTCGCACCTCAAAGAGCGCCACTCCCGCAGCAACCGATGCATTCAATGATTCTGACCGCCCCCACATGGGGATCTTCAAGCTGAAATCACATTTTTTCTGGATTAACGCATGGACTCCCACCTCGCCGCCCACCACAAGAACCAACGGGGCCGGCGCTTCAAATGAATAGATCTCGCTCCCTCCGTTGAGGGCTAAAGCCGCCACCCAATAGCGATGCGCTTTCAGACTGTCCAGCGCTCGCGCAAGATTCACGACACGCACGATGGGAATCCAGGCGCTCGCGCCAGCCGCCGCCACCTCGGCGGCCGGAGTCATCCCTGCCGCCCGATCCTTCGGCAACACCACTGCCGCCGCCCCAACAGCCTCGGCAGAACGGATGATCGCACCCAGGTTGTGGGGATCCTGGATGTGGTCGAGAACCACCACCAGGTCGCCCCCTTTTTCAAGAACGGATTCCAGTCCTACATAGGGAAACGCCTCGCAAAGCGCCGCAATGCCCTGGTGCTGGGTCGTCGAAGCGATTTCGTCGAGCCGCTCCCGGGAAACCACCCGGATCGGTATCCGGCCATCCCTGGCGACGGAGACCAGATCCCGAACTCTGGTCCCTGCCGCTTCATCATGCCAAATCATTTTGATCGCACCGGCCTCCGCCGCGAGCCAGGCGTGAACCACATGGATGCCGTAGATGCGACGACCGGGACCTTCTTTGTCCCGCCGGCGGTTTTCAAACTGCTTGCGTTTCATTACCATCCCCGAACTTTGCGCGTGTTGACTCGATACGTTCTTGCCGAGATCATCGTGCCTTCCCTGCTTGGCCTGGGCGTGTTCACGACGATCCTGCTCGTCGCGCGCATGCTGAAACTGGTCGAACTCGTGGTCAACCGCGGAGTCCCATTCCTCGATATCGTCCGGATCTTCTCGTACATCATGCCAACCTTCCTCGAAGTAACGGTCCCGATGGCGGTACTGCTGGGCGTCCTCGTGGCGTTCGGCCGGTTGTCCTCTGACAGCGAATTGGTCGCCCTGACCGCCTCCGGGGTGAGCCTGCAACAGTTGATCACTCCGGTTGCCATTTTTGCATTTCTCGCCTGCTCCATCGCCCTGGTCGTCTCCTTTTACGCTCGTCCCTGGGGAAATAGCCATTTTCGAAGCTCGCTCTACGAAATTGCAAAGAAGCGTGCGGCCGCAGCAATCAAAGAGAAAGTCTTCACCGATGAATTCGACGGTTTGGTCATTTATGTCGATCAGGTCGCCGAGCAGGGAACGGTTCTGAAGGGCATCCTCATTTCCGACACGCGGGACAGTTCTCAACGGAATACGATCTTCGCAAGAATCGGCTACGTCATCCCCGCCAAAAACGACCAGGGATTGAGTCTTCGCCTGGTAGATGGGTCCCTGCATACGTCTTACGAAAGAGACAGAAGTTACCACCGCACCGATTTCAGCACGTACGACATCACACTCGACCTCGGCACCGCACTGGCGCGGCTGAGTCCACGCGAACGCGACCCGAATGAACTCACCGTCTCGGAACTCCGGTCCGAAATCCAGCAAAAACGGCAATCCGGAGATCCCGCGCTGGCCGAACGGGTCGAGTTGCACCGAAAGTTCTCGATTCCATTCGCCTCGCTCATTTTTGCCATC
>CAZEWD010000381.1:0-2295 GCA_964515725.1 uncultured Binatia bacterium (SeqCode) | reverse complement strand
GACAGCGTTGTCGCCATCAGGCAGGAGCCGTTCCGGTTCGGATGTTCATGAGCAGCGACCATGAAACGTAACGACGGATATACCTTGGTGGAGATCGTGGTTTCGATTGCCGTGGGTCTGGTGATCATCGGGGCCATCTACGCCGCGGTGAATATGGGACAGCGATCCACCTCCAATGTCGAGCGGAAAGTGGCCGCTCATCAGGACGCCCGGGCGGCGCTGCAACTGATGGCGTTGGAAATTCAGATGGCCTCGTACAATCCGAGATCCACATCGAATATTTGGCAAAATCCGGCCACCTGCACGGCTGCGTCGGGCAACCAAAATTACCGGGGAATTCAGGCGGCAACCGCCTCATCGATCTCAATCGAGATGGACGCCAATGAAAACGGTGTCGTGGGCAGTGGCAACCCAAACCCCAACGAGATCATCAAATATGTTTACAATTCGGACAGCCAGCGCATCACCCGTGAGGTGGGTTGCGGGGCAGGGGCCCAGGCCTTTCTTGGTGACGTGCCGGGCAATCCGCGCACAGTCCGCGTGATCAATACGACCGCCATTCCCGTTTTCCGGTATTTCAACGCCCAGGGGACCGAGATCACCACCGGGCAACTGCCCGCCGCGATCCCGAGCATCGCCAGAATCGACATCACCCTCCACGTGGAAACAGAAGATATTGATCCGAATTCGGGGCAGAGAAGACAGATGATTTATTCCACAACCGTGATTCCGAGGAACCATGTCATCAATCGTTGAGAAAAAAACAGGCACCGGGCGCGGCCACCGGAAGGGTTTTGCGCTGATTACGGCAATCCTTGCCATTATGATTCTGTTGGCACTGGGTTATCTGGCCATCACCGTCACGACCGGCGATCTCAGCATCACCAGCCGAATCGTCGGGGAGAAGAAGGCGCTCTCCGCATCGGAAGCGGGCATCCACCGCCTTATGGAGACTTTTGATGCGGCGTATTTCGCGGCTTCGGAAAAGACCAATGTGCAGGTAGACGCCTCCACAGATCCGGGATCTCGCTATACGATCGATAACATTCAGAAAACAACGCTGGGGCCGAAATCGGTGCCGCTGCCGGGCTTCTCGGCCGAAAAGGCGTCGGAGAAGCGATATCAGGCCGATGTGACAGGCGAGAATACGAAATACGACAGTTCCGTGCAGGTCCGCGTGGGGATCGGATACGCTTCCTGGGGCGGCGCGTCCACCACGTATGAATAGGAGGCGACATGAAGGCCAAGCTTTGGATTGTTTTCTTATTGGGGAGTCTCTGCTGCCTGCCGATGGCCACCATCGCTGAAGCGGATGAGGAGGCGCTCTTCATGACCTCGACGGCGCCGGATGCGCTGATCGTGCTGGACCTCTCGGGAAGCATGCAATGGAATCCGCCGGGGGACGACCTGACCTACGGATCGACCGATACCTGCTATGCCGATACCGCCAATTGCACCGGCACCGGTTGCAGCGGCGGATTCTGCGGTGCCTCGAAGAGTCCAACCACTTATTATGCGAAAGAGACCTGCGGTGCGGCGAGCGCAGCCTGCAACGGCACCAATTGCGCGAACGGTTTCTGCTCGGCTTCCAAGGGAACGACGACCTATTACGCCGCTTCGGATTGCAGCATGCCGGATCCCGTGAACTGCGCAGGTTCCGGTTGCGTAAACGGGTTCTGTGCGGGCTCCACCTATTACGCGCACGACTCGACCTGTACGGCGAGCACCTACCATTGCAATCGCGATTGGTGGAACGACTGCCGGAACGGGTTTTGTTCCAGCCCTCACAGTTTCTTCACGAGGTCATGCGAATATCAGTGCTCGACCGCCCCGTCCACATGCAGCACGACCTGCACCGGTTCTTGCACCGTCCAATGCACGTCCGGCGGATGTACGAGAAACTGCAGCCGTTTGAATATCGCCAAGAGGTCCATCAGGAACATCCTTGATGATAACAACGACGGCACGATCAACAGCACGGACGAAACGTCTCTGGGCATTCGGCTCGGATACATGCGGTTCTACAACTGCCAGAGCGACGACACGGGGGGCAGCTACAGCAGCGGCTGCATCAGCCTGAGAAACGCGATCAACACCAGCTACAGCACGATCAACACCACCGTTCAGGCCGAATCCGCCGTAGGCGGCACGCCGATCCGTTCCGCGCTGAGAGAGGCGAAACTTTACCTGGACGCGCATAAGGCGTCAGACATTGCGAAGAACTGCCGTTCGAAATTCGTGATCCTGATCACGGACGGGGCGGATACGTTTGCCTGCAGCGGTGACGGCACGGAA
>CAZEWD010000380.1:0-2300 GCA_964515725.1 uncultured Binatia bacterium (SeqCode) | reverse complement strand
AGTTGCCCGGTCACGTCGGTCACCCAGCCCTCGCCGAAACTCTCCCATGCGAGCATAACGACACCACGCGCACCCAACATCGTCCAAAGCGCCATCTCGACGGCTCCCGTATCCGACCCGGCGACGATGCCGAGGCGATAATCGGCAGGCATACCGAGCACCGCCTTGCTCCGATCGATGACGGCTTTGAGCCGATCCTTGCCGAGCTTGGCACGATGCGAGCGTCCGACCACGGCACCACGCAGTACCCCGGTGCTCCAACCGGGTCGCTTGGCGCACGGGCCCGAGGAGAAGTGCGGTTGCTGGGGACGTTCCTGTGGTTTCATGACTGCCTCCTTCGCGCCTTCCGGATTGCGAGTCACCCGCGACTTCCACCACGGCGCGCCGCGGCCTGTATATCCATCCGGCAGGTCGATTGCACCCCGGAGGTCCTGAGCTCTGCAGCATGTGGGCAAATCCCCCTGGGCCAGATCTGAATGCACCAAAACAATCATTACCGGATTGGTTTGAGACATCCGCGTAAATCGTCGTATGCTAGCGGCATGTCGTCTCCAATGCGTGAAAAAGTGCTCAAGGCGGTGCTGTTATCGACCGCGGTCTTCATGATCTTCGTGATGCCGTTCCTCTTCGACATCTGGCCCGCCGGCTTTCGTTGGTCCCATCCGTCCCCACATCCAGCCTACGAACGGATGATCGTCGCGATTTATTTTGCGCTGGGTGTGTGCCTGATCCCCACGGCGTTCAATGCACGCCGGCATGTCCTACTGATCGACTTCGTCATCCTGTCAAGCATTCTGCACGGTGCTGTCATGACCTACGATTCGTTTGCCCAGGAGCACGAGATGACTCACCTGGCCGGTGATGTACCCTTGCTCTTCATGCTCGCAGGCGTTCTTCTCTGGCTGCATCCGCGCCGTTGGGACGCCAAGAGGGACGAAGGCATCAATCGATGATCGAACCGGACCTACGGTTCTCCTCATCGACCGGTATACCCGATCGCATGCCTTGACGTGCCGGTGGTCCGTCCATAGCATCCGCCGTCCCATGCGATCCCTGATCCTTGCCATCGCATCTGGTGGCTACGTCGGGTACATCCCGTTCGCCTCAGGCACATTCGGTTCGCTGGTCGGAATTCCCCTCTTCCTGGCGATGCACCAACTACGCCTGGTATCGGTTCCGGCCTATCTCCTCGTGTTCCTCCTACTGATCGCCGGAGCCTGCTGGATCGCGGGGCAGGCGGACAAGATCCTGCGCGAGCATGACAGCCATAAGATCGTCATCGATGAAATCGTCGGCTATCTGGCGGCAACCCTCTTTCTCGAGCCGGCCATCGGACACATCGTGGCGGCATTCTTCATCTTTCGCATCCTCGATGTGATCAAACCGTTCCCAGCAGGTTATATCGATGCCCATGTGAGCGGCGGTGCCGGTGTCACGCTCGACGACGTGGTATCGGGATTCTACTCGAACCTCGTCGTGCGTGCCCTGATCCTCCTCGGCATTCCCTACATTTGAGCCGAACGGCAGCGCGTCCCGGCAGCAATCCACTGCATTCACGGCTTCACCTGCGCTGCCAGCAGAAATACGTTCGGCACCACGGAAGTGACATCCATTGTTCATCAGGAGGTCACGCCATCCCGTCTCCATTCGAGGCACTCCCACCCGGCCAACATGCCTGTGCCCGAATACTCTGGCCTGGCACGAGAGTTGGTTCCGACATGGCTTCGAAACGTCTGATCGGTTAACCGGAGAAGAATGATTCGAAGCGCGGCCATCCTCAGTACAGGGGACGAACTGACGACAGGCAGAACGACGGACACGAATGCGAACTTCATTGCCGACAAACTCGCGGCCGCCGGTTTTGATGTCGTCACAATTGTGGTTGTCGGCGACTACCCGGAGCGGATCTCCTGGGCATGGCGGCAAGCCATGAGCCAGGCCGATGTTGTGATCTCGACGGGCGGACTGGGACCCACCGCCGATGATCTCACAGTCGAGACTCTTGCAGAGCTCACTGGACGCAAGCTGGTCCTGGACGAGTCCGTGGCCCAACGCTTGCGCCAGATCTTCGAAGCGATGGGACGAGTCATGCCAGAAAACAACCTGAAACAGGCTCGTCTCCCGGAAGGGGCCTCCATCATCACCAATGCACTGGGGACAGCCCCTGGTTTCCGACTCGATCTGGAGATCGACGGTACCTCCCGTCACCTGTTCGTGCTTCCCGGGGTACCACGAGAAATGAAGCCCATGCTGGAAGAACAGGTCCTACCTTGGCTCCAGGAGAATCGCGGCACGCGGGA
>CAZEWD010000379.1:0-2311 GCA_964515725.1 uncultured Binatia bacterium (SeqCode) | reverse complement strand
CTGCGCGAGTGTCAGCGAGCCGAAGAGGGCGCCCGACTGGAACAGGACACCGAACTTGCGTTGGATGCGGCGAAGTTGATCATCGTCCGCCTTGCCGACATCCTCACCATCGAGGAGAACCCTTCCTTCGTACGGGCGTTGCAGACCAATGATGTGGCGTAGCAGTGTGGTTTTGCCGCAACCCGAGGGGCCGACGATGACAAAACGCTCGCCGCGTTGCACGGTGAGACTTACATCATTGAGGATGACGCGGTCCTCGTAGCGTGCCGTCAGATGCTCGACCTGGATCAACGGCGTCATGAGGATGCTCCGATGTCACGAACCGCCAGGCCTATACGGCGCATCCGTACTTTTCTGGCAGGCTTCCGATGTCTGAGCCGGTATCGCATCGCAGACATCACCAATAGTGGAAGACGACCGTGAACACGGCGTCCGCCAGAATGATCAGGAAAATCGCTGCGACGATCGCCGAAGTCGTGATGCGTCCGACACTCTCGGCGCCACCGCGGGCCTGGAAACCGCGCAGGCAGGCAACACCGGCAATCAGGATGGCAAAAGCGATTGTCTTGAGGAGACCGGAGAACACGTCCCAGGTCGTCAGCACCCACTGCATCTGCCGCAGATAGACCTGCGCCGGCAGGCCGAGGATCCCCATGGCCACGACGAGACCGCCGAGGATGCCGACGAAGTCGGCCAGCAGAACCAGACAGGGCAGCATGAGGACGAGTGCGAGAACCTTGGGAACCACGAGGAAACGTGTTCTGTCGAAACCCATGGTCGTCAGGGCGTCGACTTCCTCGGACACCTTCATGGTACCGATTTCGGCGGCAAAGGCGGCACCGGAACGGCCTGCGGCGATGATGGCTGTCATGAGAGGACCCAGCTCCCGTGTGATCGAGAGGCCGACGAGATTGGCGATGTAGATATCCGCACCGAACTGGCTGAGTTGGATGGCGGCCTGGAACGCGGTGATGAGGCCCATGAGAAAGCTGATGAGAACGACGATCGGTACGCCGTCCACGCCGGTTCGTTCCATGTACAGCCAGGTCTCCCGCCAGCGAATCTGGCGCGGGTGGCGGAGTGCGGCGGCAAGACCCAGGATCAACTCACCGGTGAAAATTATCATCTCGCGGGTATCTGCCAGGAAGCGCAGTGTTCCTTCTCCGAGCTTCACGAAAAGCGCCTTTTCATCGACGCTCTCGTGTGGTGGCCGGTGATCAGCATGATCGATGAGGCTGAGAAAACCGTCGATTGCGGGGGTGGAAGCGGCGATGTGCAGCTCGGAGCCCTGGCGGTCTGCTTCGTCCCGCAGCCGCAAGAGAACGGCGCCGCCCCCGCTATCGAAGTAATCAACGCCGGAAAGATCGAGGTGCAAGCGCTTGCCGTCTCCAGGAAGCGCGCCACTCAACTCCCGAAGGATCGGCTCTGCCGTATCGAGATCGATGCGGCCACGTAGGGCGATCTCCAGTCCATCGACAACCGGGCGCTGTTCAATTCGGTAGAGAGCAGAGGCAACAGGCGACACGAGCGCCTTCTAGCATTCCTCGATCGTGAGGCGAAACAGTCCCGACCGGTGTCTCGAACAAGGACAGCGGTTGGGTACAGACCAGCCACATAGGTGACACTTCAGACTGGGCACATGGGTGACATCGAAAGGCACCTGGGAGGATGGCCTACCGTGGAAGAAGGCCCCTGTGGAAACCTGGCGATTCAGCGGGCGATTGGATGGTGCAGGAATACAGCGCAGCGTACGAGATCAGTCACAAGACGGGTTACTCAGGACAGATTCGGACAGTATAAATCCCGTCAGAGTCCTGTAAGTACCGGAAAACAAAAGAAATCCTGGAGCCAGGAAAAGTGGCTGTCCATCGGAGCTCTCCATCGGAGCTCACTGCCGCCAGTGGCAGGTAGAGGTCGCTTTTCGACCGCGATCGCGCTAGGCTGCGGCGAGAGCAGGACGCCCCCATGAAAATCACTGTGCCGCCCGATATCGAACGTGCGCTCGCCGCTCACGCGCACAAACTCGGCACGACACCTGATCTACTCGCGCTCGACAGCTTGCGAGAACGCTTCCTGCACACGGAGCCCGAGGAAACCGAAGAGGCACACAGCCACGAAGCGTCAGCCACGACATTAGCCGGCTTCCTCCACGGGTACATCGGCGTCCTGCACAGCGGTGAACACGTCCCCGGCGGAGCCAGGCTGTCGGACGACCGCGGCAAGAAATTCGCCGCCGGCCTTCTCAAGAAACGAGCAACGGGACGGCTGTGATTCTCACTGACACCGGCGTGTTGGTGGCGCTGCTGGATGC
>CAZEWD010000378.1:0-2325 GCA_964515725.1 uncultured Binatia bacterium (SeqCode) | reverse complement strand
CTTACGCCTCCCGCAAACGGGGGCCTGCTCGAATTACTCCGAGGTAAGGAATTCCCGTGTCATCCCGAACCACTTCCGATGCCGAGCAGATCCGTATGTTGCGCCAGGAAATCGAACGTCACAACCATCTCTATTACGTGCTCGACCAGCCCGTAATCTCCGATGCTGAATACGACAAGCTGTTTCGCCGCCTGCAAGATCTGGAGGCGCAACACCCTGAACTGGCAGATCCATTTTCACCCACACAGCGAGTAGGGGCCCCGCCGGCCGAGAAATTTGAAAGCATCCGCCACACCTTGCCGATGTTGTCCCTGAACAATGCCATGTCCGAGAACGAATTCCGGGAATTTGACGAGCGCGTTCGGCGTAGCTTGCGGACAATGGAACCGGTTGAGTACGTGGCGGAACCAAAGTTCGACGGGCTGGCCATAGAACTCGTTTACGAGGCGGGCGAACTGCGCCTTGCCTCGACGCGGGGGGACGGGATCTACGGTGAGAACGTTACCGACAATGTGCGCACGATCCGCAGTGTGCCGTTGCGGCTACAACCACGCCATGACGCGCCGCCTCTTCCGGAGCGACTCGAGGTTCGCGGCGAGGTGATCTTTCCGAAGAAGGCGTTTACGTTGCTCAACGAGGACCGCGCCACACGAGGCGAACCGATTTTCGCCAATCCCCGTAACGCTGCCGCCGGCTCGCTACGACAACTGGATTCACGCATCACCGCCAGCCGTCCGCTCGATATGTTCTGTTATGCGCCGGGCGAATTGGTCGGCGGGCACCCGTTCCTCTCCCATAGTGAGTTCCTCGGAGCCCTCGCTGCCTGGGGTTTCAGAGTAAACCGCGAGAATCAGATCTGTCACGGTGCCGACGAAGTCGTGGCCTATCATCAAAGGATGGCGGAAAGACGGGACCGGCTCGGGTACGAAGTGGATGGCATCGTTGCCAAAGTAAACAGCTTCGAGTTGCAACGCCGGCTCGGTGAAGTATCCCGCTCGCCTCGCTGGGCGATCGCCTATAAATTCAAAGCACAGCAGGCATCGACCCGGGTGTTGGACATCATCGCGTCGGTCGGCCGTACGGGAGTCGTCACGCCAGTGGCGGAACTGGAGCCTGTTTCCATCGGCGGGGTAACCGTTTCGAATGCGTCGCTCCACAACATGGATGAGGTGGAGCGAAAAGACATCCGGATCGGCGATACTGTCGTCATTGAACGCGCCGGAGACGTCATCCCCTACGTCGTTCGTGTCAAGCTCGAAGCTCGTACGGGTAAGGAGCGACGGTTCCACATGCCCCCCCACTGTCCCGTATGTCACAGTCCGGTCGTGCGAGAAGAAGGGGCCGCCGCATATCGGTGCGTCGGGTTGGCCTGCCCGGCCAAACTGCGCGAGAGTATCCGCCACTTCGCCTCCAAGAATGCACTCGACATCGACGGACTCGGCGAAAAGCTCGTGTCACAACTCGTGGACCGCAAATTGGTCGAAAGTGTCGCTGATCTCTACACGCTGACGCACACTCAACTGGTCGAGTTGGACCGCCTGGGCGACAAATCAGCACAAAATCTCATTGCCGCCATCGAACGAAGCAAGGCGACAACTCTTGCACGATTCATCAATGGGCTGGGAATCCCCCAGGTCGGGGAACATATGGCAGAGATTCTGGCCGATCATTTCGGCAGCATCGAAGCCCTCTGGGATGCGCCGGAAGAAGCACTTCTCGAAATTCGCGAGGTCGGACCACAGACAGCCAAAGAGATCCGTACCTTTTTCTCCAGCCAGACGAACCGCAGAGTCATCGAACGGCTGTTGGCCGATGGGGTGCAACCGAAAGCACAACCACGATCGAGAGCCGGGAAATTACGGGGCAAGACCTTTGTCCTGACAGGAACTTTGTCTGTACCCCGTGACGAGGTTGCACGCGAGATTGCCATAGCCGGCGGCAAGGTCACTTCGAGTGTCAGCAAAGCGACCGATTACGTCGTCGCAGGCCAGGACCCTGGCTCAAAGCTCGACAAAGCGGAGAAGCTCGGTATCCCGGTACTCGACGAAGCGGGATTACGGAAGTTACTGTCGGCGCGCGATTGATGGAGGGAAAGCCTCTGGTTTTGTGCCCGTCCCACTCTCCTCTGCAGCCAACGCACAGAGCCGGCATCCAGAAATGACTGGGGACACAGGTTCAACCATGAAACGGCTCCGGTTGCGCATGCAGGGACGCGTCCAGGGAGTCGGTTATCGCTATTCGGCCTCCAGGGAAGCACACCGACTGGGGGTTTCCGGATGGGTACGCAACACACCCGCCGGTGATGTCGAACTGATCGCCGAAGGC
>CAZEWD010000377.1:0-2334 GCA_964515725.1 uncultured Binatia bacterium (SeqCode) | reverse complement strand
AGAGAGAATTTTCTCCGGTGCGCTCAAAACAGCCGTCTCCGTCGGAGATGGCGTCATGGTGGGGGTTTCGACCGGCAGGGTCGGTGTGGCGGATTCGGTTGCGGAGGGAGATGCAGTTACCGTCGGAGTCGTGGTTGGCGCCTGCGTTTCGGTCGAGGTTGGTGGTGGCAGAGTGGCCGTGGCCGGAATCGCTGTTGCGGTAGCCGTGTCGGCTGGGACCGAGGTTGCAGTCGGGCTACCGGCAGGCGCTGGTGCCGCCTGATAGTTCGTCCCACACCCGGCCAGGAGCGGGATCAACACCCATGAGCAGGCAATGGCGAATCTTCGCATCTTCGATGACCTTTCTGGCTTATCCCTTCCCGGCATCGCCGAATGGTTTCACCTCGACGATATCGGTCTGGCGGTCAACTCTTCTGTTCTGCTGTTCGGGTTTCTGGCAAAGGAGCTTCTCCTGGCGGAGTCGGATAATCCCGCATGGTGCCGCTGATGTGGTGCACGGCAACAGACGCCGCTCCGTTCCGGGCGCCATCCCTTTTCCGAATATTTTCTTTCCAACCGGCGTGCGCCGATACCATATAGGTTACGACGGTGCTAGCGAGAGGGAGGAGGGTAGGGGCAGGAGCTTCGATGTTTACCCTCATTGAGCTTGACTTACGACACTTCTCAATGGTGATTTAGGGCTCCAGCGTAAAAGGAGAGCGGATGATTCGATCGATGTGGAAGCGGGTGTGTGAGCTGACACAGACTTCATTGCCAGGAGGGCTGTTGGCCGCAACATGTGCTCTCGTGCTGCTCGTGGGATCGGGCTGTGGCGGCGATGGGACATCGGATGTGACCATCAAGGATCCGACGGTCGAGGAGAGTCAGAAACTTTCCGGGATCGTCTCCGCTCCCTACGGTGTCCTGGCGTCGGCGCCACGCTGGTGGGAAGGGCTTTCTCTGGTTTCCAGCGCTCAGGCGGCGCAAGGGCTCTTTCCTGTCGGTCCCGGCCTGCCCGTATCGCTGTCGGAACTCGATGCAAACGATTTTGCCGACGGCGCAATCGACAGCCCGCGTCTCGTCTTGCCTGCTGTCGTTACGGATACGGACGGACGGTTTACCTTTATCGCACCCGAAGCTTTGGATGTAACGAACTGCCGCAAGATGGTCGCCGTCGGCAATGGCGAGACTCTTACCCGGGCACTCGTTTTCTCCCGCCAGGTGGCAATCGATGCCACCAGCGAAGCCCTTGTCCGAGTCCTCATGGAATACGTACACGGGTCAAGGGCGCAGTTGTGCGATTTCTCGGCCTATGAGCTGTCGCAGCTCTACCGGGTGGTCTCGGATGCCACGTACCTTGCGTACGGGGACGACGTGGCGTCGGTGAACGAAGACGCTTTCCGGCGGGCCTGGACCAATAAAACGGTGCAGAGGACGCTGGAAGCCATCGCCGCTGCGGTCGATTGATTGAATCTCCCCAGGCCAGTCTGGCGACCGGCCGTGGGGAAAAATCGATCAAACGGACGCCGTGGCGGTGCCGCTGAGATTCGGGGGAAGCACGTCGAGCAGGCCTTCGATCCTGGAGGGTTCGGGCCGGTGGTGCCAGGCTGCCATGAACTCCGTATGGGAGAACTCAGCGACGTTCCACTTCGCAATGATCTGCCACGGTGCCGAGATGTTCTCCCTCTGGAGGACATGAACCTCCTGGTGCTCGGTGAGACCCATTGCGCCTCGCTCACTGGGAGTCATCGAAAATAAAATGTAACCCGGACACTTGGTGGTAACGAAATACATTCCGCGTTCCCCTCAGCAGTGCGCTTGCCGCACCGGACACACGCCCAGATCTCCGTGCCGCACGGCTCGTGAGTAACTGAAGATCTGCAGCCCGTCCGGCCCAAAACCGCCAACATTGAGATACCCGCCGTCCAGTGTGCGGGTGCACGACCAGTCCCAGGTCGTTTCCAACAGGCGGACTCCCCGCGCCGCGTGATAGAGGAGTGTGTCATAAACGATCTCTACCGCCCGGCGCCGTTGCAAACTGGCGCTGGGAATGCCCCACTCCTGGGCGTACGCTTTCACCGCCGCGTCTTGCTCTCCGTAGGTGTGGTTCCGGCTCGCCCGTAACGGTTCCTTCGGAACCAGGAACCACCCCGCCCGACAGGTTTCCGTGCCCGTCAATGGCTCCAGTTCGATACCCCACTCGTCTTTGAGCAGATATCCCATCGTTCGCAGAAAACGCGGATCAAAGGCGTCGGGAAAGCGACCGATCAGAGATTGGATGGTGATGGGCTCGTGGTCTTTGCTGCCGGGTCGCAAAACAAGGATCTCTCCCGCCTTTCGTGCAGTCTCGAGTTC
>CAZEWD010000376.1:1554-2362 GCA_964515725.1 uncultured Binatia bacterium (SeqCode) | reverse complement strand
GCCCGAGTTGTCGATGACGTTGAGCTGTGAGCCGTTTATGAGGCCCCTGGTCAGGTTTCCTGAAATTCCTTTCATTCTATCACACCTTCTTCTCGATCACCGCGAATGCCACGGTCTTGGACACCGGCCTGCATTCCATGATCTTCACGTGGTCCCCGACCTTGAGGCCGAGGCACGGTGACGCATGGGATGCGTACCTGGATGTCCTTTTCTCGTATCTTTCGTATTTCCTGTCATATCTCAGGTAGTTGCGCTCGACGATGACCGTTTTGTTCATCTTGACCGTTGCTACCACTCCGTCGATAATCTGGCCCCTGACCGGCAGGTTGCCGTGGAACGGGCAGTTTGGATCACTGCATTCCGCTGTAGGGGGGACGACTTCAACTCCAATGTTCCTTGTTTTTGCTGTCATTATTTCACCTAACCTTCTTTATTCTGTCTTCTGGTCGGTGTTGTATCTCTGTGCCTTTGATGTCAATTTGTCCGCCTTCGTATGTGAATCTGAACTCTCCGCCTGGTTTCGGTACCATTCTTTCAGTTCCGGCCGATTTGATGGTGAACGTGTTCTTGGTCTCGTCGACCACGATCCCGGAGAGACCCGAGAATGGTGCTGACAGCACGACCACGTCCAGACCTATGAGTTCAGACCTCATGAATTCGACTTTATTCATCTTACCTCGGTACGGAAGCCCATCTCTTCCAAGACGACTTTCACCCTTTTTTTGTGATCGCCCTGAAGCTCGATGCGGATGCGGCCTTCCGCCGCTGCCTTGACCATCGGTTCGAGCTGCTCCATGAAATACCGGCG
>CAZEWD010000376.1:0-1544 GCA_964515725.1 uncultured Binatia bacterium (SeqCode) | reverse complement strand
GCGCATTTGTTCTTCAGTTGTTTGGCCAGGTCTCCGATGTCGATGTCGTTCTCGTCGATGCCGTCGATGACGGTGACCATTTTTCCGTACCTGCGACTGTCCACCGAGATTCTGACGCATTGCTGCTCACGTGCGATCTCCTCGCACATGCAGAGTTCCTTGGGCAATCCACATACTGGACAGATCTCGGCCATCAGAGCTCTTCCTCCTCCTTCTGGACGGTCAGAATGCGTGCTATGTTCAACCTGAGTGCACGGATGATGCCGGGGCTGGAAGGGGCTCCTCCCATGGCTGACACTCCTCTCTCGTGCATAAGGTCGTTGCGAAGCTCTTTCAGCTTCTGGTTGCGCTCCTCGACGGTCATATCCCTTATGTCCGCTGTCTTAAGTGCCGCCATTTCATTCACCGTGTCCTTTTGCGATCTCTGCTGCAGCCACCGGTGCGAAGAGATCCGGGAAGGCCGCGGCCGCCTCTGTCTTTCCGACGACGCTTATGTCGGCGGGCAGCTTGGCGTCCGGCCTCATGATCTCCACTGTCACTCCGATGACACCCATCTTGAGCTTGGCGATCGCGTATCCGCGCTCGACGAACTCCACTTTGGGTTCACCGCAGAATTTTATGTATCCTTCCTTGAACTTCTCGGTTCTGTGCCTCTGTCCCGTGAGCTTTCCGGCCACGATGACGTGGCAGCCGCGGGCTCCGGCGTCCATGATCCTGCGGACCGTGGAGTGCCCCGCCCTGCGGAAGTGCCATCCCCTTTCCAGGGAGAAGGCCAGCTTCTCGGCCATGATCTGGGCGTTGAGGCTCGCGTTGGCGACCTCCTCTACCTCGATCTGGGGGTTCTCGAACCCGAACCTCTCTTCGATTACCATCGTGAGGTTCTTTATCGTCGCGCCGCGTCTTCCTATCACGAGGCCGGGTCTCTCGGTGGTGAGCACCACACGGGTTCCCATCGGCGTTCTGAGGACTTTGAGCCCTCCGAACCCTGCGCGGCTGACCTCTTTCATGAGGTACTGCTTGAGCAGGACCCTGCGGACGTTCTCGGCAACGAATTTTCTCTCTGATGCCATATTCACTCGACCTCCTCGATTATTATCTCCACGTTGACGGTTTCCTGATTCCACTGGGTGGCCCTTCCCTGTGCCCTCGGCCTGTGGCCGGGGATGGTCTGGCCCCTCGCTATGGTTATCGTCGAAATCGCCATGCTGGATGTGTTCAATCCCTTGTATTCCGCGTTGGAGACGGCGGACTGGAGTACGCCCAGTATGACCTTGGAGGCCTTGACGGGGTATCTTCCGGGTCCGATGCCCTTCTTGTGGGAGACGCGCTTGTTGTACCTCTTGAGGGGGACGGCTCTCTTGAGCTCGATGACCTCTTCGAGGGTTGCGATCGCCTTCTCCACTTCCATGCCGCGTATGAGCCCCGCGACCTCGCGGGAGAACTTCGGCGACACGGGCTGGTCCTTCGCGCGTGCCTTCGCTGATGTGTCGGGGTCCGATACAGTTGTGTAACCTTTGTTAGTAGCCATATCCTTGCACCTCACT
>CAZEWD010000375.1:0-2378 GCA_964515725.1 uncultured Binatia bacterium (SeqCode) | reverse complement strand
CAGCGGCCTGGGTTACCGGATCGTTCACCTGGTCAAAGAAGTGATCCAGGATGAGAACGTTCGGACAGCCGGAATACTCCGCGGAAACTCCACCGAGAACCAGGACGTTATCGCCGTTGTTCCGCTGCGGCAGCGCCGGAATCCCGATGGCATTATAGCCGGCAGTATCGATCGCACCCTGGTCGACCCGCACAAGTTCTGCTTCCCCTTTCAAGACGTTACGCTCGACGGGGACGTCATTCTGATCCACCGCCAGACACTTCAGCTCGCCCACAAAGGGATCCTCGAGGACCGCAGGAACACGGCTCTCGGCGTTGTTGTTCGGGCCTGGACGGCCGCTTCCCGCCAACGGGAAGCACGGGATATCGGGATTCGCACCCTCCGCACACAGCGTCCCACCTTGCGAGGCGAGCCAGGCAACTGGCTGGCGTGCCGTGATGTTCACCACAAAATCTGTCTCTTGCCAACCAGGCACACAGTAAGAATTGCTGCCGCAACGATCGTCGCGCGGCAAAATGGTGGGATCGCAGATCGTTCCCGGAGAGTTTAAACAATGCCCATTGGCGTTGATCCAGAAACACTGCAAACGGACGGCCTGGCCTGAAGTATTGCTGATCCGAATCAGCGTGTCTCGTCGCCCCTGGCCGGCCACACCGGAAGTGTCGACGACGATCTTCGGAAATACGAGAATTGCTGCCGGTTGATCCGAAGCCACGTCGGCCCGGACAGGCACGGCGGTCAACGCCTGAATTGCGAGAATGGCGCCGAGGACTCGCACGATCCCTGCCGTCCGCTTCATGGCTCGACCTCCGGGATGGTGATGGACTCGCCATCCGGTCGATCGCCCTCACCGTGCAGATTGAACGCCGCCCGGGTGATGTTGGTTCTGCCGCCCGGCCGGCCGGCCTGAAATTCCTCAGCTACCCCGATGAAACCGGGTTGACCACTGCCACCCGGTGTCAGCCGAGTTTGCGCAAAACGAGTACCGAGGAAGTTTGTGTCGAAGATCCTGCTGATGTCGAGGAGGCGAAGGTTGGCCCAGCACGACACAGTGGTACTGGCGGAAAAGAGTTCCTCGAATTCGTTCGTGACCTTGAATTGGACCACGACCGAGCCGGGAATCTGGTTCTCGAAGTCCTGGGTGCAGGGCACCAACGTCAGATCCGTCCGCACAGCGGAGGGACCAGCTCCAAGGTTGTTCAACGCCGGCTGAGATGCACCTTCACCAAAATGATTGAGAATCACCGCATCGGGGCATGCTGCATACTCGGCACCGGCGGGACAGCCATCACGGACCCCACCACCGATGCACAGGTTGAAGTCACCGTTGTTGGAGTTCGTATCGGTGTTCAATCCGGGGATACCGATCGCATTGTACTTGCTGACCTCACCGAGCGGCATGAAGCCAGCCGAGGTTGTGGTTGCCTGCGGTGTCACCAGGGTCGCAAGCCCCTTCAGCCGATTGCCATTGAGGGGCGCTCCGGATGAATCGACCTCGACACAGACCAGGAAACCGGTGAAATTCGGGGTCACGGCAGGGATGAGGCCCGGATCGAACCCGGCGCCGTCACAATCGTACAAGGGCGGCCGCCAGCTACACTGGCGATCCGTCGGGTCCAGACGCCGCCCCACGCCAACGACCCAGTGCGTGGGCTGCTGCTTCGTCAACATGATGTCGAAGTCAACCTCCTGGCACTGCGGCGGGTTGAACACTCCGGTCGGCTGTGCCGGATCGAGCGGCGATGCATTGACGTAAAAACAGTGGGCAAATGCGAGCGAGTTCGAAACGTTCGAGATCTGGATCTCGGTCTCGACGGGAAAACCCCCGGTTTGCAGGCCGTCGCGATCTGACAGCACCTTCGGAAAGATGATGATCGAACTGCCCCGCTCTGTGGTTACCTCAGCGCCGGCAGGAACCGAGATCGCCAGAACGACAAGGGATGCTGCGACAGCAATTCGCCCGATCACCCCACTCGCTCTACCCATCACTCCACAATCCTCCGTCGCGTTGACGTCCGAGAGCCGGAACATTGCCCTCGCAACCAATGACAGCGCCGTTCGAAGCTAGGCGCTTATAGAAACAACTCCGCCCTGTGTCAATCGGAATTCCCAGACAACAAGCGCACTTCCGCTGCGCATCGTGATCAGACTTCGGTCAGCCATTGCTGGTACTCGGCGGCTTCCCCACTCACCACTCGCCGGAACTGCCGCTGCAGTTCATTTGTCACCGTGCCAGGGCGCCCTGCGCCAATGACCCGGTCATCCAACTCGCGTACGGGTGTGACCTCGGCGGCCGTTCCGGTCATGAAGGCCTCGTGGGCCAGGTAGGCTTCGTCTCGCGAGAAACGTTGCTCGATCACGGCAAACCCCGATGCCCG
>CAZEWD010000374.1:0-2413 GCA_964515725.1 uncultured Binatia bacterium (SeqCode) | reverse complement strand
CCGCACCTCAACTCGCCAGTGATCCTTTCACCCTCGGCATCGCCTCGGGCGACCCGTTGCCGGATCGGGTGATTCTCTGGACCCGTCTGACACTCGACCCGATCCGTGTCGATACCCTACCCGATGTCGATATCCCGATTACCTGGGAGGTGGCACGGGATGCCGACTTTCAACAGATCGTCACATCGGGATGGGAGTACGCCACCCCCCAACTGGCGCATTCCGTCCATATCGACGTTACGGGATTGGCGTCCGACACATGGTATTTCTACCGCATGCGTGTGGGAGATCAGTGGGAGAGTCCCATCGGCCGCACGCGAACACTGCCCGCACCCACATCCTCACCGGAACGTTTCCGCGTCGCACTGGCAAGCTGCCAGAAATACCGGGACGGCTACTACAACGCGCACGTTCATCTGGCCGAGGAAGACATCGATCTGCTGTTTTTCGTGGGCGACTATATCTACGAAAGCGGCATCGGAGAGGATTCGATCCGGCAGCACGAGGCGGATTCGCCGGTCACTCTCGACCAGTACCGGAACCGCTACGGACATTACAAATCCGATCCCGACCTGAGACTCCCGCACACCCGCTTTCCCTGGGTCACGACCTGGGATGACCACGAAGTGGTCAACGACTATGCCGGCCTGCACATCGGCGGCGCCTCTGAAGAAGAAGCTCTCCAACGCCGGCGCGCCGCCTATCAGGCCTATTACGAACACCTGCCCCTGCGTGTCCCACTGCCTTCCGACTTTGCGCACCTCGGTATCTATCGATCCTTCGAGTTTGGCGATCTTGCCTCCGTGAGCGTGCTCGACACGCGGCAGTACCGGGACGCCCAGCCGTGCGGCGATCGGATCGGCCGGGTCTGTGCCGAAGCGGAAGAGCCCGGCCGGACGATCCTCGGCGCCGAACAGAAAGCCTGGCTCAAGAACCGCCTGCAACAATCCCGTGCCGTGTGGAACGTGGTCGCACAGCAGGTGGTGTTCGGTCCTCTCCGATTCGGACGGGTCCTCCTCAATCCCGACCAGTGGGACGGCTACGCTGTCGAGCGGCAGGAAATGCTCGACCTGTTCGCCCAACTCGGCAACGTCGTCGTACTGACCGGCGACATCCACGCCGCCGCATTTGCATCGTTGCCGAAAAATGCCAAGGACCTGGCCTCGGGAACCGTTGCCTATGAGGTCGTCTGCACATCGATCTCCTCAGGCGGAGAATTCAATCTGGACGCCGTGCGTGATCTCCTGCTTCCCGAAAACCCCCACATCCACCATCTCAACGCCAGCAACCGTGGCTACGCGATCATCGATTTCCGGCGTGACAAGGTGACCGTCGAGTACCGCATCGTCGATACCGTGGCCGTACGCGGCGCGGCTCTGAGTACCGACGCACGCTTCCGCATCGACCGGGCCACACTCGGCCTCGAACGTTTGTGAGCTTCCGCAACACGCAGAAAATCTGCTGGCGATGACGGCCCGGTTGCCGGTTCATGAGCTCGAACCGGCAACCGGGAACAACCCGATCCGCCACGCCGGGCCTGAGCAGTTCCGGCAATTTGATGTCACAGGGTGGTGCACCGTCCCCTTGCCTCAGTTAAGAAGGGAGATGGATTGCATCATCGATCGCTGGCTTCGAACTTCCGGCACCCGGACCCCACCCTTGGCGCGATGGGCTCAGGGGATGTTTCGAGATTCGAGCTTGAACCTCAGACCTGCATCAGGGCAACGAGAGAGTACAGGGAGAATACGAGTGGCTCAAAGCGCAAAGGCAGTGATCTTCGGGATCGGCAGTGGATTTCTTTTCCTCGCCTTCCTGGGTGTGCTCGTCGGCATGTTCGGCGAGCTGGATCGCGCCAGCGATCTCGCCACGCTGGTGAACGCGCAGATGCCCATGCTGATGATTGCCAGTCTTTTCAGCGGATTCATCGCAGGACGGACAACCGCCTCTCGCGCACCGAACAATCCCATGCGCCATACCCTCATGACAGCCAGCGCCTGGGGCTTGCTTTCGATGGGCGAGGTCATGCCTGCCCTGCACTTCCTCGGAGGCTTCACGGCAACTCTGATCGGAGCCTGGTCCAAAGTCGGCCCCTGGCCATCTCGGTTCGTCCGAACAGAACACGGCGACGGCGACTGAGTCGTCGGGGATCACTGGCTCCGGACTCGTCCCTGTGCTTCTCTGAACCCCATGATTCGCGCCGTTTCCCTCGACGTAGGTTGGACGCTGGCCTATCCGCGTCACTCCATGTGGGACATCTTCGCTGAACTCTGCACGGAAGCCGGAGTTCCCACCGAGCCATTGGCTTGCGAACAACTGGTCCGCTCCCTGTGGGGGTATGCCCAATCGCATGCCGAAGAGAAGTTTCGCAGCGGAGCAACCTACACGGATTCGGATGCCGAGTTCGCGGCACAAT
>CAZEWD010000373.1:0-2424 GCA_964515725.1 uncultured Binatia bacterium (SeqCode) | reverse complement strand
TGTGGATGACGGCAATCGCTCTAGCGATGTTACCACCTTCCGCTTCACGGGTCTGATCTCCGTGCCGCTCTCACCAGCGATTCGCCCGGTTGAGAAGGGGATTCATCTCCTCGTGACGGACCAGCAGGACAATGTCGTTGTCGATGCCAATCTCCCGGGGGGTGCCTATGATCCGGTGACCAAGATCGGTTGGGCACTCAACCCGAACGGCACCAGAGCGACGTACCGTAACCTCAGCCCGGCTCCGCTCAGTGGTGTCTTCCGGGCAGTCGTTGCGAGTACGAAGGTCCCTGGTGACCTCAAGGTGATCGTCAAGGGCCGTAGAAGCCATTATCCGGTTCAGATCCCGCAGCTACCGCTGCGCGCCACGCTCGTCATCGATACGCCAAAGGCAGACGGCGGGCAGTGCGGCGAGGCGCAATGGCCGGGTCCAGCTCCCACACCGAGATGCGTTGTCGCGAAAACCGGAGCACGGGTCGCCTGCAAATAACTTCAGGAGAATTCTGAGTTGTGCAGCGACGGTAGTTTTGGCAGAAGAAGGGACCGGTGGTAACCCGGTCGAGAACAGGAGGCCAGTATGAAGTTCGGCAAACGTCGAGACGTTTCCTCCCCGCAGAGTGATCAAGAAGAAGCACAGGATCAGCCGAGGGCCGTCTCTCGCAGGAGAGTGATTGGAACGCTCGCGGCTACGACCGCAGCAGCCTATGCCGGAACACTGGTTCGGCCGGGTTCAGCCAAGGCATGCGGCGGCCACATGGCTCAGTTGCCCGAGATGACCAGTGGCACGACGAACCCGGCAGCGGAAGCCGCACTGCCTCCTCCCTCGCAACTCCTGCAGCCGTTGACTGCCGGGGCGCGCATCCGCGGTTCGTGGCGCCTTGCCGACCTTTCCGAGATTCGCAGTGGGTCGTGCGTCATGACGTTGCAGAGTAATCGTGGCCGCTCACAGCGCGTTCATGTGTGCCGTAAGGATACCGCGCCCCATGGTCTGCTCCAGACAAAGCGACTCGATCTCATTGTGATGAACGGCGGCCAGGGCGGTTTGCCGACCGATGAGGGGTTTGCTCAGGCCCTCGCGCGTCTGGCCGATATCCTGGCCAGAAACGAAAATACACCGGCCGCCGAACCGATCGTCACCGCCCTCCTGCCACATTCGGAACGGCTCCGCCTGTATGGCAACGGTGACGATGGGAGACTGCGATAGTCATGAGCGCAGTGCAAGATCAGGTGGTCTCGAGCCTCGGTTACGACCGAGGCTCGAACCACATCGCGTTTGACCTGAATGAGAGTCTCTACTCGCTGGACGCTATTTACGGTGCCTCGTATCTGTTCGTCGATCGGTGTTTTGTCTATCTCTCCCGTCCACAA
Source organism: uncultured Binatia bacterium (SeqCode) (assembly GCA_964515725.1). Classification (GTDB taxonomy): domain Bacteria; phylum Desulfobacterota; class Binatia; order HRBIN30; family HRBIN30; genus CAZEWD01. Next base: position 1,056 of record CAZEWD010000373.1, on the reverse strand, counting down.
CCAGAGATCGTGCGCGTTCGCCTGACGGCGCGGGGGGCCGAGACACCGGAGGGGCTCGACGCCCTGGCCGGAGAGTTCGGCAACCAGCTTCTGGCACAGGTTCTGCGTTTGCGGCTCGCCCAATCCACGGCGCGCATCCGAGAATACTACACCGCTGCATCCCTCCGTGCTGCGGCCTCTGCGCCGTCGATCGACGATCTGCTGGCCGAACTGGAGTCGGAGGAATTCAGCGAGGATCCGCTGGAAATCATGGTGCCCTGGGAAGAAAAACACGGGCCCCAGGACGCGGGCGAAGCCAAAAAAGAAGGCAAGTGACGTGGCAACACGGGTTGTCTTCGATCGTTCGCTTTATGCCCCTGAGGCAGTCCATGCCGCTGTGGTGGCATACTCCGAATTTGCGCGATTCGACGTCAGTGAAACGCCGGATAGCCTCGAGGCCGTCGTGTCCGAGCCGCGAGAGAACGATCTCGATCTGATCGTCCACTCCTTCTGCAATTATGCACTTCAGGAGACGATTGCCCGCTCACGCCAGGTTGCGCAGTAAAGGGTGTTGATCGGTGGAACATTGTAGCCTGAAGTTGCAAGAGAACAGCCTCGCCGAAGATCAACTCGGTTTCTTCCGCTGGGGTCGGATCGCCGGCAAAATGCTCGTCACCAATGATGCTGGTGAATGGGCCCTTCTCTCGGAGAGTGATTTCGACGACCTGCTGGCGGGGCGGATCACGCAAGGGAATCCACTTTTCAGCGAATTGCAGCGCAAGGGATTTCTGCGCGACCGGCTCGATATCGACGGGTTGGCGAAGCGCATCGCGCGGCGCAATGGTCACATCCGGCGCGGGCCACACCTGCATGTTCTGCGGATCGTAGGAACCGGACTTTCCGGTGAGTTGGTCTCCCCGGCTCTCATGAGCACGGATACCGCCGACCGCATTCTCGATTTCGTGTTGCAGAGCATGGCGCCGGCGCTGTCCTTCGATTTCGAAGGGGATGGCGGGGAACCGTTGGCCAATTTTCCCGTCCTGCAACATTTCGTTACCTCCCTACGGGAGCGAAACC
>CAZEWD010000372.1:0-2460 GCA_964515725.1 uncultured Binatia bacterium (SeqCode) | reverse complement strand
CAACCACCGACATGGGTTGCAAGAGATTATGAGCCTAGGTCGTGGCCGTTGCGTTCAGACGCCAGGATGCTTCAGGAAGTCGAGGATGAGCGGAGCAAACTTGTCGGCGTGCATCCGAAGATTCGGTATGCCATCGAAGTGAAACACCCGGTCCCTGGGAATCTCCTCGCTCACCTTGAGCTTGTTCTCTTCGGGAAAGCCGGGCAGCGCCCGGTTGCCCCAGACGACGAGAGTGGGCGCCTGGATCTTCGACAACCGCTTTTCCATCGGATAGTTCATCACCAGCGTCCTGCCGGCGCCCGAGCCCTTGCCGGATTTCATGTTGTCGATGACGTCCTGGTTCACCAGTTCCAGCGACATCTGCGGAAAGGTCTTTCGGATCTGCTGCCACCGCTCCACGAGATGAGCGCCATCCGGCTTCAGCTCGAAGGGCTTGAACTCGGTGCGGATGAACCGGCGGAGGTATTCCCTGACCTGATCGTCGATGTAGACCGGCTCAAAAAGCACCAACTTGTCCACGCGCTCGGGATGCGCAGACGCCACCTCGATACCGACGAAAGCACCGGTGTGATAGCCGACGATGCTGGCCTTGCGAATGTTCAGCTTGTCCATGAGTTGCACGACGATCGCGCCATACTCTTCTACTGACAGCTGTTTCGCAGGCTTGTCGGAGTCGCCGAAGCCCAGGTTATCCATCGCGATGACCCGCTTGCTTCGGGCGAGCAGCGGCATCATCTCGGCGTACTGGTACATCGAGCTCGGCGTCTGATGCAGCAGTATCACGGGGTCGCCGGAACCCATCGTCAGATAGTGGACTTGGCCAAAGGGCGTATCCAGGAACGCCCGCTTCCTCTTTGCACCGACATCCTGATCGGCCGCGTTCGTCCGCTGATCCGGCGCTGTCGCCTCTGCCGCGTACCCCATCGATATCGCGGACATCATCGCGGCAACAAAAAGCGTCTTTACGAAAGGAATGTATCTCACTATTTCACCCATGAAGATGCACCGTTGCAGGCTCAGAAGATCTTCGTCACGCCGAGGAACGCGATGGAGGCCGACACGAGCCAGAAGCTCATCGCGAGCTTGCGAGTAAACGGATAGGTGCGCGCAATGGCGCCCTCGAATCCAGGCACGCCGGTGAGATCCCGAACCCACTTGGAGACGATCACGCGCAGCGCGCTTCCCTGGGCAATGAGAATCGCGACGAGAATGAGCTTGACGGCGAGCCAGCGCATGACGACCGGCTGGCCAAAAGCCAGGGAATATAGGCCGACACCGAGCAGGACCACGGTCACCACATGGCGAACCACGACATGCACGGTGTCGAGACGGGTCTTGAGCCGACTGGGCTTGAGGATGTAACCGGTGAACCAGACAAGTAGCAGCCAGATGACCGCTACTAGCCAGATGAGCGCCAGCATCGGCACGCTCAGCGAAACGTAGCCACCGAGGGTAGCCAGCGTCAGGCCGACCGCGATGATGAGCACGATGGCAGAGCGTGGAACGACGTCGATGGCCACGGAAGCCCTGAGGAAGCGCATACGTTCCTCGCGGGAAAGCTCCGGGTCCGCCACTCGACGACCGCAAACGAACACGCCCCAGTCCGGCCCCAGCCAGTAGGCGAACAAGAGGACATGAATGAAATCCAGGATGATGTAGGTGCTCATTGTCTCGGTCCCGTACCAGCGGCAGCCAGGCGCAATGCGGCCGGCATCGACTGGAACGAACGCCGCCGCGTGGACAACTGTCCGTGACGCCTCATTCCAGGGTGGGCGGGCGGCAGTGCATTGTCTGCCGCCCGCACCGACGAGGACGCCAACGACGAACGCCTACACTCGCAGTGCGGCGTTCTTTCCGGCGGATCGACCTGAGATCATGGCTTCGGTCAGGTAGGTCCCGTTCTGGTAGAGGAACGAGATCATGGAACCGAGCTGGCCTGCCTCGTAGAGGCCGGGAATGGCCTTGGCGTTCCGATCCAGCACTTCCGACCTGCGGTTGCGCTTTCCGCCGCCAGAGGTGCAGACCATGAGCGGCTTGATGCGGGCGGCATAGAATGGTGCCGTCACGATCGGCTTCAGCGTCTCGGGGTCGCGACCGAACAGCGGGTCGTGCTTCGCTTCGCACGACTTATTGAACTCGGCCACCGCCTGCTCCACTTCCGCCCGATTGCGGCCCATCTTGTCGGCAAGCTCACCGATCGTGCCCGCTTTGAGGATCCAGCCCTTCTCGACTTCGACGCTGTTGTCCTTGCTCCAGTGGTACTGGTGCACGACGTTGTTCCAGCCATGCTCGCCAGCCATGGGGCCGCCGTCACGGCGCACGCTTTCATCGAAGATTCGGTGCACCGGGCCGACCCACTGGTGCAGCGTGTCGAAGTAATTGCCGTGACGCTTGACCTTGTAGTGCGTGAGACCGTAAGGCAGCGACTCGTTGTAGAAGCGCTTGTTGTCGGCCGTAATC
>CAZEWD010000371.1:0-2469 GCA_964515725.1 uncultured Binatia bacterium (SeqCode) | reverse complement strand
GGGGATACGTGGCATGCGCAATGATCACGATACTGTTCCTGGGCGGATGGATGCCTTTTCATATCGGCAACTGGAGCGGTTTCATTCTGGCCGTCCCGCTCATCGTCTGGACGATCCGGCGCGGACTGGGACGGCTCCGTCCCGCGAGCCCGATCTGGGGAGTGAAGCGTCCCGCGCTCGAAACCTGGACGGCGATCCTGGCCTTCGCCCCCATCGTCGGCTGGTTGGGAAATCCGGGCTGGTGGCGCGAAACGCTTCCCCGGCTGGCCCACTATTACACGATCAGCAGCAATCGCCGAGGCGTGCTTCCCGACATCCAAATCCTCTACGCCGGCCAGGTATACGAGTTCAGCCTCCCCTGGGAGAACGGCTGGGTCCTGATTGGAATCACCGTGCCGGTCGCGGTTTTGCTCGCATCGGTCGCCGGTCTGGTCTGGGCGGTCCGGCAAATCCCCCGTGACCGACTCCCCTTCTATTTCCTGGTCCAACTGCTGACCTTGCCAGTCCTGAGAATGCTGCCCACCCCGGCACACGACGGCGTGCGATTGCTGTTGCCGACCTTTTTCTTTCTCAGCGCATTCGCCGCCTGGGGGGTTGTCGCCCTGGCCGACCTGATTGATCGATCGATCCGCATTCGCCGTCACATCGCATTGCCGCTTTTGTCCCTCGCGGTGCTTGGTTCGGCCGCGATCCAGACCTACCAGATCCATCCTTATGAACTCTCGTATTACAACGAATGGATCGGTGGAACACGCGGCGCCTGGAATCGGGGCTACGAGATGAGTTACTGGTTTGACGCCTTCAACGACGACGTCCTGGCCGATCTCAATCGAACGCTCCCTCGGAGTGCGCAACTTGATTTCTTGAACGATATGACCCGTTCGTGCATGGTGTTCTCGGAGCATCAAAGCCTTGGCCATCTCCGCTCCGACCTTCAGATCGGCACGGGGGACTCGAACGCGTTTCCTTACGTCTGGCTCCTGGCGCAGGACTCGAAAGCCACGGCGTTTACGAGACTTCTGTATGCGCTACGGCCGTGGTATGCCTCGACGCCCCGACAGCTCGACGGCCTCCGGGTCGCGACGGTCGCCGATCCCACGGCTGTCTCGCGGGCCTGGGCTCTGCAACTCCTGCTCGACGCTCCCGACCGTTCTCCCAAGCCTCCCCCCGCCGCGCCGGCCTGGATTCGAGATTTCGCACCTCCCCTCGCCCGATTCTGGGGAGATGGGCTCACCCTGGCCGCGAAGCCCACCATCAATGCCGAGGTCCTCCACTGGGCTCGTACCGACCCCACATCGCTGAGGAAGGCCGCCGAGGAAGTCGCTCGTTCCCAGCCGCCCGCCCCCGAGACGCCCGCTTATCAGCTCATGAAACTGATCGAGCCCAATTACGATTCGGACAAGCCACAGAACCGTTTCGTCCGATTGGGCATCCTGCTGAAAATTCGCCCCAAGGCACTGACCGAGGCCGTCGGAATCATCATCGACCATGCCGACGAGCTTGCGACCGTGATGACGCGCTATTCCTACACCGATCCCCTTGCGATCGGAGGTTACCTCGATCGGGATCTCACCCAGCGGTCGACATCCGAGCCTTGAGTGACGATCACATCCCATCGACGATCCACCCGCATGGTTGGGTGGCGGGCCGAGGACTGCACCGGCCGCCTGTCCGTTTCGCGAGGTCGACAAGCGCCTGAGGCAAATCGAAGGCACGGCTTCGCCCTCGGACACGCGCCTCAATCAGGGGAGCATCCACCACCGGGCGGCGGATGTCGCGTTCCCGTGTTTCAGGAACCAGCTCGCGACATGCCGCCATGTATGGTTACTTTGCATTTGTTATATATAATCATAATCCGCAGTGAAATCCGTTTCTTAAGACTCGAAAAAAAAATTTGAACGTCCGGCCTATCTGCCCCAAAATCCAAGCTAGGGTATCTACGTGAGCTAATGATGATGATGTAGCACTCCACGAACTGCACAATATCATGCGTGACAGTCGAGAGCGATCTTCCTCGATAATGAAAATTCAAACAATACGCATTGCAACTATGGATAATAATATAACTATATACGTATTGTAGCGACGTATCATGAAGCATAACCTTTCTTTGCGCCGATTAGGTCAAATCCTTGGACTGATCCCATATCCAAGTCGCCAGGCTCTACCAAGAGTGTTTTTAAGGCTCTGATTTCGTAAGGAAGGTTTCTGTACCGAGTGGCGGCAATCCGTGGAGTTCGATTCATTTCGAGTCGAGAGAGACCGCACCAGCATGTTTGGGCGCTTGACCGGCACGGTGCTCAGTGACTTGGAATCGGTCCATTCCGACATCGCCATAGTGGGATTTTTTTATAAAGAATGTTATTGCAATCCGCCAGATCACGCTTTAGAAAAGAATATCCATCGAGTGTACTTAGGAATTTCTGGACAACTAGCGAAGTTTTGTCCTTGCATCGACAATCTTTGCAA
>CAZEWD010000370.1:0-2479 GCA_964515725.1 uncultured Binatia bacterium (SeqCode) | reverse complement strand
TGTTGCAGGCCATGGCCATCACCATGGCATCGTCGATACTGCCGTGGGGAAGAAAGTCCGGAACGAGATCGATTTCGTCACTGAAGTAAGTGACGGCCGCCGTCAGGAGTGAGATCGTATGGTAGGGAATCTGCGGGCAGTCTCCTTCGAGATGATCGCGCAAACAGTCCAGGGCGAGATCGAGTTGCCGGGCGAGCAAAGGCAGTTCCCCTTGTAGTTCGATTGCACGCTCGCGCATCGCTTTCTCGTTTACCATCAGGTTCTCGAGGTCGGCGGGTGCAACGGTCCGGCTCAATTCCGACAGGATCCGGTGAATGTCCTGACGTTCGAGAATGGGTGATGTGCCATCCAGATCGGGTGGGCTTCCCTGGGCCGGTCCGGCAGGCTTTTTGTTTTTCGGGCCCTTGGCCTTTGCAGCGGACTTCCGCTTTCCAGGTGATTTCGGCGGCATCATGCCTTCCTTTCTGTCAGACTGCGGGCCATCTCAGGTTCCTTGATCAGGATACCCGGATTGAGGATCCACTGTGGGTCCAGCACCCCCTTTGCTGCCGCAAAAGCGCGGGCGAATCCTTCCGGACACTGCTGTTCGTACCATATTCGATGGTCGCGTCCTACGGCATGATGATGGGTAATTGTACCTCCCTGTTCCAGAATCGTGGCGGATGCAGCCGATTTGATCTCTGTCCATTGCGCCAACTGGCTGCCGCGCCGGGATGGTGCCAGCACCGTGTAGTAGGGAGCAGGACCGTCAGGGTAGATGTGTGTGAAGCGGCAGGTCACCTGACCACCGCCACAGACACGCTCGAGTGTGTCATTGACGGCCTGGAGAACCGCTGCGTGAAATGCGGGGAATCGATCCCATGTCACTGCTGTTTCAAAGGTTTCGCTGATCAGGCCCAGGCTGACGAAAACGTCGCGGAGATAGGGGGCACTCAGAAAAGCAGAGCGCCAGGCACCGGCCGCACCCTCGTGTGTTGCCTCGGTATCGCGCCGGGTCTCACCGGCACCCTCGGGAACCTGGCCGTAATGATCCCGGCAGCACTCCAGAGCGCGCTCCATCCATGCGTCGAGGGAATGATCCGCAGATTCGAAGGCAAGGATGAGAACATGTGTGTCCCCCGTGCCTGCACCTGTGAGGAGAGCTTCTCCCGCATCGAGGAGACGGCAGTTGGAGGGATAGAGACCGGCCTGGCTGATCTGCCGGACGGCGTCGCATGCGTCGTTGAAGTCCGCAAAGGTTACAGAGACTCCGTTGCGGTAGAGGGGCCGCTTCTGCAGCCGCATCCAGGCCTCCGTGATGATTCCCAGTGTTCCTTCACTCCCGATGAAGAATCGGTCCGGACTCGGCCCTGCTCCGGATCCCGGGAGTCTGCGGGTTTCGATGGGACCGGTCGGTGTGATCAGACGCAGAGATTCGACGAAATCATCGATGTGCGTGTAGAGGCTGGCGAAATGTCCTCCTGACCGTGTGGCGATCCAGCCTCCAAGAGTGGAAAACTCGAACGACTGTGGGAAATGGCGCAGTGTCAGGCCAGACTCTCGGAGTTGGTCTTCGAGGGCTGGCCCATAGATACCTGCCTGGATTCGCGCGGCACGGGAACAATCGTCCACTTCGAGAACCCGGTCGAAATGCCGCAGATCGATGGAAACCGCGGCTCGGTGTCTCCCATCGAGTGGTGGCTCCACGCCGCCGACGACGCTCGACCCACCTCCATAGGGAATCGCTGCAACGCGTGCCGTTGCGCACCAGTCCAGAAGCCGTGCCAGGTCTTCTTCTGTTCGAGGAAGTGCAACGAAATCGATGGGATTCGGATAATCTCCATCAAATCCCCGCACGACGTCGCGGAACGATTTGCCGTAGCTATGACCAGCCCGTTCGTGTGGATCGGTGGAAATGATTTCCGTGAGCCGTTCGGGAATGGTACAGCGCGGCGGTCGAAGATTGAGGTCTTCTAGTTGTGGCGCTGTTCCGATCTCGAGATTCTCGAGACCAAAGCGAAACGCGATGAGTTGCGCCAGGCGTTCCTGCTGTTCCTGGTCCGGTCCTCCGTCCTCCCAACCCCAACCCCAGAACTTGCGGCGACGCATGGGCTCTCAGTGCGTGGTCTGGCCTCGTGAGTCAAGCGTACGCGGACCCTGAAAGAAGCATCAGAGGGCACGCAGTTGTTCGTCGAGAGGCAGAGGCAACAGACGCGACAGGAGTACGTCAACCAGTGATAGTCCAAAGGAGATTCCGGCCAGAATCAACATGGGCCTGGCGCCCAGGTCGTTGATCGATACGTGTTGGCTCAGCAAGGTGACCACGAGTCCGACGGTTGATGCGAAAATGGCAAATCCGACAAGATTGTGAATTTCTACCTTCAGTCGTGTGATTCGACACAGAATCACGAGAGCTGGCAGCAGACAAAGGGCGCCAAAAAAATAGTACGGAAAAAGGATCAACCAATGCAACACGAACGTCCTCCTACCAGCCGGCAAG
>CAZEWD010000369.1:0-2547 GCA_964515725.1 uncultured Binatia bacterium (SeqCode) | reverse complement strand
CCCGCCGGTGATGTCGAACTGATCGCCGAAGGCACGGCGGATGCCCTGGATCGGCTGGTCGTATGGTGCCGCGGCGGCCCGCCGGGAGCCCATGTCACCCATGTGCAGGCTACCTGGAGCGCGGCAACGGGCGAGTTTGCAGGGTTCTCCATCCGCGCCGATGGCGAGGGAGATTCTTGACTCTCGGATTGACTCAGATCGATTCCGATGGACAAACGATACGCATGATCCAAACCGTTCTTGGCCCGATCGCCGCCGATCAACTCGGCACCACATTGATGCATGAACATCTTCTGGTCGGATACTCCGGCTGGGAGACCGATGCTGCAGCACCGGTCCGCCAGCGCAAGGAAATCGTGAAAATGTGCGTCGATCGGCTGTTCGAGTTAAAGGAACTGGGCCTGCGCACGATGCTCGACCCTTGCCCCATGGATCTCGGGCGGGATGCGGAATTGATGGCCGAAGTCTCGCAAGCCAGTGGCGTCAACATCATTTGCGCCACGGGCTTGTACAAAGAAGACCAGGGCGCTGCGTCCTATTTCAAATTCCGTGAGCCCTTCACCGATATCACCTCCGAGATGGCCGAAAGCTTCGAGAAAGAGCTGACCGAGGGCATCGGCAACACCGGCATCAAACCGGGGATCATCAAGGTTGGGACGCAGGCACATCGCATCTCCCGCTACGAGGAATCGGTGTTGCGGGCGGCCGCCAGGGTGTCGAAATCAACCGGCGCGCGCATCACTACGCACACGGACGAAGGCAGTATGGGACGGGAGCAACTCGATATTTTCGCCGCAGAAGGAGTCGATCTCAAACGCGTTATTATCGGGCATTCCTGCGGCAGCGCCGATTTACGCTACCACGTCGACCTGCTCGACCGCGGTTGTACGCTCGGATTCGATCGCTTCGGAATCGAAATTCTGCAACCAGATCGATTGCGCATGGCTTCTCTGATCGGCCTTCTCGGCATCGGTTTTGCCAACCAGATCGTTCTGTCACACGATACCGTCTGGTGCTGGCGCGGCAGGCCAATGCCGCTGGCCGAAACGCTCCTGCCGAACTGGAAACCCACACACGTGTTCCAGAACGTCATCCCGGCCTTACGCGAAGCGGGTATTTCACAGGCGAAGATCGACGCGATGCTCGTGGAAAATCCGAAGAGATTTCTGGCGGAATGAATCAGCGTCAAACGCTTCCATGTCCGTTATCGCTTTTTCGGAGATTCAATCCCAGGCGATAAACTTCACGTCGAGAGACACCCCGTTCGCACGCCAGAACATGTGCAATGTCTTTGAGGCTCATCCCTTCTCTACGAAGTTGCTCGATTGCAGTGGAAAGGTCCGCAATGGGCTTTGCCACCCGTTCACCACTACGCCCTGCAACCAGAAGGGTCACCTCACCGCGAACCGGGCGCTCATTCAACTGCCTGAGCACATCACAAATCGGGCCGCGCACGAATTCCTCGAACATCTTGGTCAGTTCGCGTGCAACAACGATATCACGCGCACCGAAAATATCCTCGATGTCCGACAGACAGGCAGACAGTCGGCGTGCCGTCTCGTATAAGACGATCGTTCGTTCCTCCGCCGCCAGTTCCGCCAGTCGCTTTCGGCGTTGGCCCGATCTGGCAGGCAGGAATCCTTCAAAAACAAAACGGTCCGTTGGTAGACCAGAAGCGCACAGCGCTGTCGCTACGGCCGAGGCTCCTGGTATCGGAACGACTCGCACACCTGCATCGATCGCAGCACGAACGAGCCGATAGCCCGGATCGGAAATACCGGGAGTTCCCGCATCCGAGATCAAAGCAATCGCACGGCCTGCCTCGAGATCACGCACGAGTTGCGGGGCTCGATCGCGCTCGACATGGTCGTGATAACTCACCAGCCGCGTCCGGATACCATAGTGTGCCAGGAGTTTACGGCTGTGGCGTGTATCTTCTGCAGCAACGAGGTCAACTTCCTTCAAGACTCGCAAAGCCCGCAGGGTGATGTCCTCGAGATTTCCAAGCGGTGTCGCGACAATATAAAGAGTGCCGGCCATATCAGAGAATTTTCAGAGGATAGGTCCTGGTTCGGATTCCCCGCACCCGACATCTGCCTGGAGAAATATCGGAAGGACGGGCAAACCGACATTGGCAACAAATGCCGATCGGTTTTCTTTTCTCGTGTTTTCAATCGCGCACACCACAGATTTCCTGCGCTGTTGTGCCATCCGATATTCTGGCAATGAGGGGCATGCGCCGTTTGAATTCTGAATTCCGTATCATCATCGCCACACGATCGATGAATTTCACGTCAAAGCCGGCCTCGCACAATTCGGCATGAGAGAACTGCCGATCGATCATCAGGTACAGCAGGGCATCCACGTCACGATACCGGAAGCCCATCTCCTCCTCATCTGTCTGGCCTCTCCACAGGTCGGCTGAAGGCTGCTTGTGAACGATCTCAGACGGAACACCAATGAACTCCGCCAGCGCCCAGACCTGAGTTTTATAGAGGTCTCCGAGTGGGTTGAGAGCCGAAGCCGTATCCCCGTGAAGCGTCCCGT
>CAZEWD010000368.1:0-2563 GCA_964515725.1 uncultured Binatia bacterium (SeqCode) | reverse complement strand
GGATTCCGCGCAGGGCTCGGGTGTTCGCGTTGTCTTTCCCGGCCGTCAGGCCGGTGGCGGCAATTGCCTCGTGCAGGGTGCGGTGGTAGGTACCGAGTGTGGCCATCTTACTGAGCAATGACGATGGAATTTCGTCGGATGGCCTGCAGGCCCTGGCTGAGGTACTCGAATCCCTCGACGAACTGTGGATCGTCGCGCCGGACCGGAATCAGAGCGCGGTCAGTCACGCGCTTACGCTGCATCGCCCCCTGCGGATCGAGCAGCTCGGGCCACGCCGTTTCAGCGTGGATGGAACGCCAACCGACTGTGTGAACCTGGCCGTCAACGAGATCCTTCCAGAGCGGCCACGGCTGGTGGTTTCCGGAATCAACCATGGGGCCAATCTGGGGGATGACATCACCTATTCGGGCACCGTCTCGGCCGCCATGGAAGCCACACTCCTCGGCATCGGCGCAATCGCCATTTCTCAGGTCGGTAGCCAGGGGTACGACTTTGGCGCCGCGGCGCATTTCACACGTGAACTTGCATCGACGATTCTGCGCGACGGACTCCCCAGAGACACTCTTTTGAATATCAATGTGCCGGAACTCGCCCGGGAGAAGATCCGGGGGTTCGCTTTGACGAAGCAAGGCAAGCGCCGCTACAGTGACGCAGTTGTCGAAAACCTCGATCCACGTGGCAAGAAGTACTACTGGATCGGTGGAGGAGAACCCGACTACGTGGCCGCCGAAGGGACGGACTTTGCCGCGATCCACGCTGGACTGATTTCCATCACCCCTCTACATCTCGACCTGACCAACTACGCTTCTTTGAAAACACTGGAAAAACTCCGGCTACAATGGCCATAATGCACCCGTAAAGGAGCGGGAGTGGTGCTGGGTGGCGGAGTTCCAGGTGTCCGTTTGCAAATTCTCTTGAGTGCGGCCCTGTCCTGTATCCTTTTTTCCGTAGGCTGCACGCACACCCGCTCCTATCGGGTGCGGCCTGGAGACACGCTCTACCGGATTGGCCAGAGGTACGGAGTATCCTGGCAGGAGCTGGCACGGCTGAACGGTATCGACGACCCGTCTCGAATTGAGATCGGGGATGAGATGCGTATCCCGGGAGATCGCAAGCCCCAATCAGTCGACTCCTTCGTTTTGCAGTCTGCCGATCGCCCTCAGTCAAGGGTAGACGCCGAGAGTCCCGTAGAGGTACGCTTGTCCTGGCCACTCGATTCCGGATCCGTCAGTTCCGGCTTTGGTCCGCGAGGCGGGAGTTTCCATGACGGAATCGATCTCAGTGCCCCGGCTGGTACACCCGTCAAAGCAGCGGATTCCGGCGAGGTCGTTTTCAGTGATGTCCTGCGGGGTTACGGCAACGTCGTCGTGATCCGGCATGCGCGCGATTACATCACCGTCTATGCGCACAACGAACGAAATCTGGTCGATGCCGGAAAGAAAGTGCGGCGTGGCCAGGTGATTGCAACGGTGGGCCAGAGTGGACGCACGACCGGATCCAACCTGCACTTCGAAGTTCGTAGGAACAACGTGGTGCGCAATCCACTCCGTTTTCTTCCGGCGAGCCGCATTGCAGCGCCACGCTCATCTCTCGACATCGGCGGATGAGCAGCCTAGACACCTGCGATTCTGTGCAGCGAAAGGACCCAACGCGTGATTGACCTCAAGAAGCATATCCGTGATGTTCCGGATTTCCCCAAGCCTGGCATCATGTTCCGCGATATTACTCCGCTGCTGGGCGATGCCGTTGCCTTTCGGGCAGCGGTCGATCAACTGGCCTCACCGTTCCGGGGTAAGGTCGATATGGTTCTCGGCATCGAGTCGCGAGGGTTTCTCTTTGGCGCTCCGGTAGCGTATGCACTGGGTGTGGGCATGGCTCTCGTGCGAAAGCCGGGCAAGCTCCCTGCAGCAAAGCTGTCCGCACGATACGCACTCGAATACGGGACCGATTCCCTGGAAATTCACAGTGACGCCTTTGGACATCCGGCCCGAGTGCTCATCGTCGACGATCTGCTAGCGACGGGCGGCACGGCCGAAGCTGCCTGTAAACTGGTGGAGCAACTGGGCGGCGAGGTGGTGGCGTGCGCCTTCGTCATCGAACTGAAAGCGTTGGGTGGTCGCGAACGCCTGCAGCCGCACTCGGTCATGCGCCTGCTGGAATACTGAGCCGCGGCCCGATCCTCAGTCTGGATCAGCTCGGTCGTTGTCCGGCGCTTTCGCCAAAGCCTCCTCGAGCCGCCGTACCCGTTTGAGTAACTCAGGAAGTCGCGCCGTGGCAGCAATCTGCCTGCGCCACTGCGAGATTTCAGACGCTGGGTAGCCGCCGATGGTCTTTCCCGCCTCGACATCGTTTGGCACGCCGGACTGCGCGGCCACCTGCACACCGTCGCCAACGGTCAGGTGACCCGCCGTCCCGACCTGCCCTCCAAGCCGCACGTAACGGCCGAGCTTCGTGCTACCCGCCAGACCGCTCTGTGCGGCGATGGCCGAACCCTCCCCGATGACGCAACCGTGTGCCACCATGACCAGATTGTCGAGCTTGGCCGCACGGCGGACCATGGTCG
>CAZEWD010000367.1:0-2595 GCA_964515725.1 uncultured Binatia bacterium (SeqCode) | reverse complement strand
TGAGGGCTTCTATCTCCTTGCCGGCTCCGGTTTCAAAACCACAGTGGCGCATCATCTCTTCGATGAGAGACTGATTGCGGTCGATCTGCCGCCCGAACTCCACGAGGTTTCCTGCCAGAAGCGCGATTTTACCGCGCCACGCGGTTTCGCCGATGGCGCGCGCCAACGGCAGCATCGCGCCGGCGCCGGCGCGGCGCTGGCGCAGGTATCGTTCTCTCATGGGTCCGTGGACAGAACCAGAGTTTCGCTGGATGCCGGTTGCGACCACGCCCACTTCGAGCCTGGCAGCACGTTCTCCCAGCTTCTCGTATGTGACGAATGGCTCCTCCCTCAGAGGCGCATGCCAAAGCTTCCCATGATAGCCGAGGTAGGCGATATCGCCGAACAGAGGAACATAACGATCGGCAAACCCACAAACGACACCGAGGTCCTGTTCTTCGATGCGTTGTGCGATTTCGGCCAGGACATAATCGTTGTATCGCCAACGATCGAGTTGGCAATGCTCACGCAATGCGGAGAGGATCGCCAGCAGAAGAACCGATGAACCCGCCAGCCCACTGGCAACCGGGATTTCGGTCCAGGTCACAATGGATGCGCCGTGTCGCTGCAGGTAGGGCCGGACCTCTGGTGCGTAACGGAGTAATCCGTTGACGGCTGCGGCTTCCAGGTCGAAACCCTGGTTGTTGGCAATCAGACCCGGTTCGAAAACTACACTGCGTCCGCCCTCACGCTGAAAACGCAGGTCCCGCGCCGGTTCGAGCCGCGCCCCGGCATGGAGAGGGATGGCCGCTGAGATGGTTGCGTAGGCTCCCTCGACGGCGTCTGTAGGACTTCCGAGCAGATTGATCCGAGCCGGCAAACGCACGGAGATCATTGGTTTCTCGTCCGTTGGAAACCTGGGACGACGCAACCCCCGGAGGTCTTGCCGGGTACGTGATGTGCTCGTACGGACGCGTTTGTCCAACCCGTCTGGCGTCTCAGCCGAACCAGACTTCGCTGAGAGGTTGGTATCCACCGCGATACGCTGGTGGGTGCAACCGCTGCGCCAGGGTGACTTCCTCCGGATCGAGGCTTTGAGCGATGACCGCCACTACGTCACGACTCGTGATGACACCGAGGATCGTGTCATCTTCCTCATCCGCCACGATGAGGGCGTCACATCCACTCATGTAGATCTGGCGTGCCGCCTCGCCGACCGTGCAGCGGGCATGCAAGACGGGCACCGGGCGCAGGCCTACGACGTCCGCCAAACTTGCCTTTCGCCTGTAATCCATGGGGCCCTCCCACGCTGTTCCGCAGGGGACATTCCGTGTTTCTGATGACCGCGTTTCGGTTGTCATGGGAGTCCGACAAACGGAACAACGTCTGAGGGCACATTGATCGTGATCCACACCTGGATCAAGAGGGGTGTTTTCAACGATCGGCTCATTCCTTTTTGGCCGGAGGCGTGAGGCCGAGCCTTTCGAGACTGAGGTTCAACGCCCATCGGTAATCTGCCTTGCCCGATGGGCTGCGCACCATCTGGTCGACGTAGATGATTTCCTTCGGGAGTTTGTAGCGTGCAAGATGGCGGGCGCTGAACTCGATCAGTTCCGTTGCCGATGGCACCTCGCCGGGACGGGCCTGTACGACGGCCGTGACCTGCTGCCCGAAACGCTCGCTCGGTGTTCCGACGACGACTGCGTCGTAGACGGCCGGATGGTGTTTCAGGGCCTTTTCCACCTCTTCAGGATAGATCTTCTCACCGCCCGAGTTGATGCTCACCGAGCCACGACCGAGCACCGTGATCTCTCCGTCTTCGGCCACCTTGGCGTGATCGCCCGGAACGGCGTATCGTTTCCCATCGAGAACAGGGAACGTCTTGGCCGTTTTCTCCGCATCCTTGAAATATCCCAACGGCACATGACCCGTGCGAGCAAGCCATCCGGATTCGTCGCTCCCGGGAGTTACCGGACCGCTCAAGTCGTCTTTGAGCACGAGCGTCTGATCATTCATGCGGAAGGTCCCCGTGGTCACGCTCATGCCACGCATGGACACCTGAGATCCCTGTCCTCCGGTCTCGGATGCTCCGAAGCCGTCGATGATCATCAGATGAGGAATTTTTTCGAGGAACCCTTCCTTGATTGCCGGGGTCAGGATGGCGCCGCCCGAGAGGATGATGCTGAGGCTGCCCAGGTTGTAGGTCTGCTTGTCCAACTGGTCGAGGAGCGGACGGCCGAAGGCGTCGCCGACGATCGTCATGAAAGTGATTCGTTCACGTTCCACCGTTGACCAGATATCGTGCGGATCGAAACGGTCGGGGTGATCCTGGACGATGACGGTGCCACCCTGATGCCAACAGGTGAGTGCCATCCAGTGTGAGGCGCCGTGCATGAACGGCGGCGCTGGTAGCGCTCGCGCGTAGCTCGTGCGAGCTGATTCCACGAGGGCTTCCACGGAAGGGACTTTTTCTGCTCCCGGTGGGTGTCCACCGAGCGCACCGAAAAAGATATCTTCCTGCCGCCACAACACCCCTTTCGGCATGCCGGTGGTGCCCCCCGTGTAGAGGATGTAGAGATCATCCGGCGACCAGTTCACACCGGGGCGTTCGCTGCT
>CAZEWD010000366.1:0-2607 GCA_964515725.1 uncultured Binatia bacterium (SeqCode) | reverse complement strand
ACACCATCACGCTTACCATTCTGCCCAATCCCGACCTGCGGGTGTTTTCGATCGACAGCGCTCCCTCCTCGGCCAATGCGGGGGGGACGGTCGCGCTCACCTATACGATCATCAATCAGGGAACGGTGGAAGCGCGGGGCCACTGGTCGGACAACGTCTACATCTCGCTGACAGACCACATCGATTCCAGCGCGATTTTTCTGGGATCGTTCGAGAACCAGTCCGCCCTCCTCCCGGGCGAGAAGTACCAGACAACCACCGCCAACATGACCGTTCCGCGGCGACTGGGCGGGCCGGCCTATCTGATCGTGGCGACGAACGCGGCCGGAGCCGTCAACGAGTTTCCCCACGGCGACAACAATCTGTTCGTCGAGCCCATCCACATCGTTCCCGAACCTCCGGCTGATCTGGTGACGAGCGATGTCACCGCGCCGCAGCAGGCCTTCGACGGGAGCACGATCACCGTTTCCTATCACGTCAGCAATCTTGGCCTGGAGCCCACCGACCAGACAAACTGGACCGATACGATCTGGCTGACCCGGGATCGCACGAGGCCCAACGTGACCAAGGGAGACGTGCTGCTCGCCACGCTGCCGCACACGGGCATTCTCGGCAACGATCCCAGCGTCATCACGCCGCAACTGAATAACGACAATTACAAGGCGCGCCCCACCACCATCCTGCTGACGCCCCCCCCCGATCTCGTCGTGCAGTCGGTAACGCCCCAGCCCTCGGCGGTCGGTGGCGACGATTTCACCGTCGAATGGACCGTGCAGAACAAGGGGACGAGCGCGACCGAAGAGGACATCCTGTTCGATCAGGTTTACCTGTCCGACAAGCCGACCTTTGTGAACCCGGCCAGCGGCAGCGATCTGGGCCATCAGTGGTACCTGGGATCGTTCGAGCACGACGGAATCGTCGGCGCCAACGCATCGTACACGGCGCGGCACACGTTTCAGCTGACTCCCGAAATCTCGGGCCGATATGTCTTCGTTCTGACCAATACCGGCGGCGTCGTCGTCAATCCGGATCTCGATCCGAAACTCGTGGCCGAGGTCGGCACGCATCATCCTCCGACGTGGGAGGGCCCCTACACCGACGACAACCTCGGCGTGGGGCAGACGCACGTCACGCGTTTGCCACTGGACGACCTGCGGGTCACGTCCGTCGTCGGTCTCTCGCCCAATGATTCCGGCGAAAAAACGTCTGTTTCCTGGACCGTTCAGAACTTCGGGGCAACGGCCTGGTCGGGAACGCGCTACTGGGTGGATACCGTGTACTTTTCCGCGTATCCCGTCTTCGATCCGCTACGCGCGATGTTTGTCGGAGAGGTTCCGCACAGCAACGATCAACCCCTGGCGACGAACGCCAGCTATACGAGTTCGGCGACGTTTACGCTGCCCAAAGGGATCGGAGGGACCGCCGCGAATCCTCAGACGTACTACGCGTACGTCATCACCGACCTCAAGGGCGCAGCGTCAACGAGCAGTCACGACAACAGCGGCAGCCGGCAGTTCTTTACGCTTCAAGGCTATGAAGACACAACCAACAATCTGGGAAGCGGGATTCTTCCGGTCATCTACCGCGAACCTGACCTCAAGGTCACCAATCTGGTGGTTCCCGCGACCGCCCCGGATTCCGGCGCCACGATCCCCATCACCTGGACCGTGACCAACGTCGGCAATCGGGAAACCCGGGAAGGTTACTGGCGCGACCGGGTGTATCTTTCGAGCGATCCCTCGCTCGATTACGAAGACACCGAACTGGGCGAAGTTTCGCATTCCGAAAAGCTGCCAACAGGTGGCCAGTACACCGAGACACTCGACGTTCGCCTGCCGGACGGCATCGGCGGCAATTTTTATATTCTGGTCTTCACCGATTCCAACGTCGAAGGACGAATCGGATTCCCGGATGTCCGGCCGTCCGGAGACGACGCGGGAGCTGTTCCCGAGTTTCAGGGAGAAGGCAACAATATCACCTCGGCCTTCCTGCCGGTCATCATGGCTCCCCCGCCCGACCTGAAGGTCACGCAAGTGTTCGCGATCGGTCCGGATGCAAACCAGCCGGGCCATGTGCTGACAGGGCAGACCGTCACGGTCAACTACACGGTCGCCAATATCGGCAGCGGCGACACGCCCGACCGGCAGTCGAAATGGGTCGACACGGTTTATCTCTCACGCGACCAGTTCCTGAGCGATGCCGACATCTTCATCGCCGCGCTAGACCACGAGGGGGGGCTCAAGGCGGGAACTTCCTATCAGAACTCGGTCACATTCAAGGCGCTGCGCAATCTGACAGGCCCCTGGTACGTCTTCATTCGCACGGATCCGCCCGTGCCGGAGTCGGAACGGGGAATCGTCTTCGAGGGAGACGGCGAAGACAACAACGTCACGCCGACCGCCACGCCGCTTCTGATCGAAGAGCCGCCTCCTTCCGACTTGGTGGTCACGACCATCACCGTCCCCGCTTCGGCCTTGTCCGGAGCGCCGATTCACGTGGCCTGGACGTTCAGGAATGTGGGGGTCAATCCGGCGAGCGGTTCGTGGAGCGACACGGCCTATCTGTCGAGCGACGCAACGTGGGACATCAGCGATCGTCCCATCGGCC
>CAZEWD010000365.1:288-2613 GCA_964515725.1 uncultured Binatia bacterium (SeqCode) | reverse complement strand
ACATCAAATTCGACCTGTCGTGTCCGAGGTTTCCCACTCACACCACATAACCGTCTAACAGGGTAAACTCACGATGAAATTTCCCACAAGACGATTTTCTCGCAACACCTGAAAAAACCACTTCGGATTGGCGTACCATAATCATGGACTCAATCGCTACTCTTTTTTCCCGAGTCTCTCGCTGCCTCATCGCGACGGCACCACGGCACGAGGTCCCCTGCGTGACAAACTCCTCGCCATACCGTTCGAAAAATCGCGAGTCGGGCTGCTCGACCTCAGGTTTCTCGCGGTGCTGACGTCGCCTTGAAGGGGGAAGGCGTGGTTTGAGAAATCCGTCGTCTAAGAAAAGGCCGTCTCAACTTACGGCGCAATGCATCCCGGGTGGCGCCCAACGTCGTGGCAAAGATATGGCGTACGTGCTCTCGTGTCGCCGGCTCACCACGCAGGGCGAGAGCCAGAGTCCCGAACTGCCGGATCAGACCCACCCCACGCAGGTGGCGGTAGCGGTGGTTTTTCAGCAACCATTCGATGAACGCCGGTGGCAGGAGTGGGAGAAGATCGAAAACGCCACAAAGATGAAGCAATTCTTCGTGGTCCCGGTACTCCTTGTTGCCACCGAACATGTAGCCTGGCCCGACATCGCCATCGAGAATCCGTTCGATATCTTCATCGGATAGGATTCCCTGGGAGCGCGCTTCTTCCAGTACCGTTGTACCCGGGAAATAGGTCATCCAGTGCGCCAGAATCCGCTTGGGTTTCACCTTGAGATAGAATTTGAGGGCATCGAGCTGTTCGGCTGCGCCCTCTCCAGGAAGACCGATGATGTGATCGACAGAGTACGGGAGATTGTATTCGGCAAGCACATCCAACGTCTGCACGATCTTGTCCAGATCACCCTTACGGCCGACGGCAGCCAACGTGTCCGAATTCACACTCTGCACGCCAACCCGCACCATGATGCAACCGGCCTCCGCAAGGAGCTGCGCCATTTCGCGATTCATCGTTTGCGGGTGCGTGTAGCACTCAAAGGGAATGCCGATCTCCCGCCGGTAAGCGTCGGCAAACTCGATCATCCACTTCGTGTCGAGTGTGAAAATGGCATCCCAGAAGAATACCTTCCGAATCCGTCCCCGTTGTTTCCAGTGTTTCAGCTCCCCGATCAGGTGAGGAACCGACCGGCGCCGGACCGGTCGTTCCCCCGGATATGTTTTGGAGAAGGTGCTGAACTCACAGAAGCTGCACCGGAAAGGACAACCACGGCGCGAGATCACATAAAATTCGTGCTCGAAGGCAGGGACTGTCTCGTAGAATCCCTGTTTATCCGCCCACGGGATCTGGTCGAGATCGTGTAGCAACCCTCGGACACGATTTCGGACAATCGAACCGTTGTCGCGGAAGGTGCAGTTACGGATATCGGTACGGCCAAAACGGTCTCTCTCCGTGCATTCGAGAAGTTCGAGAAGCGCATTCTCGCCCTCCCCTTCCACGATTGCATCGATGGAGGGTTCCCGGATGGCACGCTCCGGAGCCGCTGACACGTGCGGACCACCAAAGACGATGGGCGTCTTCACGTATCGCTTCAGTTCACGCGCGACCTGGAGGGCCCAGCGATGGGTCACACTGTAAGAGGTGAAAGCGACGACGTCGGGTTTCGTTGCGATTACGCGCTCTGCCGTCTCTTGTGGCGTCGGCTCGAGGAACCGCGCCAGCAGTTTGCTATCCGTGCCACTCCCGGAAGAAAAGGGCCGAGCTTCGTAAACGAGAGCCGGCTCGTGTCCGGCTTGCCGCACCCATGCCGACAGGGCCTCGATCCCCAGATGTTCCAGTCCACTCGTAACGAATGTGACGCGCATCAGGCAGTCTCCACGCGCGGCGTTACGAGGCGTCGAATCAGATTTCCAAAAGACATCTCCAGACGTGATTCGTATCGGCGGGTCGCAATGTTGTAAAGTGATCGAAGCGGCCGCACGGGATGGCTCAGGTAGCTCACCATGTAAAAGAGCAAGAGACCAGCCAATCTGTAACGCTGGAGTTCCTTCGAACTCATATGTTCCGAGTAGGAAACGGCCTGGGAGATATCTGAATACGACAGAAGCGATGCATAGTAATCATCATCGAGCTCACGGATTCTTCCCTGGGCCTGCAGTTCCTTGAAGATGGCGGAGCCGGGATACGGCGAAAAAGTCCACACCGAAGCATCGTGCACCCCTGCCAGGGCCATTCGATAGATGAAATGAAGCGACTTACGGGCATGTGCCGCTTTTTCATGAGGGAAGCCAATCAGAATGTTGGCTTTGACATTCAGACCATTTTTGACTGCTGCTC
>CAZEWD010000365.1:0-224 GCA_964515725.1 uncultured Binatia bacterium (SeqCode) | reverse complement strand
TATGATCGAGGTTCACCTTCTTCTTGATCACCTTCAGACTCTCCAGTGAACCACTCTCAGGTGCGTAGGAAACATTACGACAACCGGCACGGTACATGGCGCGTAGAACCTCCGCATCCAAAGCCTCGGAGCGGGTGCCACTGGGAAGTTGCCAGGTAATCTTCAGCCCTCGCGCCTCGAGGGCTGCGCAGCCGTTCGTCCAGCGGTCGTTGAAGCTCACCGTG
>CAZEWD010000364.1:2377-2643 GCA_964515725.1 uncultured Binatia bacterium (SeqCode) | reverse complement strand
CGCGCACGGCGCGCTTTTCCACCTCGGTAATGCCGAAGGGCACGCAGATGATGATCCGCGGGCGCACCAGGGCCTTGCGGTTGTGGATCTTGTGAATGAAGTAGCGGAGCATCGCCTCCGTGATCTCGAAATCCGCGATGACTCCATCCTTCAGGGGACGGATGGCGACGATCGATCCCGGCGTGCGGCCCAGCATCTTCTTCGCCTCGGCGCCGACCGCAAGAACACGCCGACCACCACGCGAATCCTTCTGCACCGCCACCACG
>CAZEWD010000364.1:0-2367 GCA_964515725.1 uncultured Binatia bacterium (SeqCode) | reverse complement strand
TGGCCGTTCCCAGATCGATCGCCAGATCGTTCGAGAACATCCCCAGGAGAAAATCCAAAACCATCGTCGCGTCGATGTATCCAAATTCATACATCAGGGCAAGGTAAGCCCCACGGCCATACGCCTCCACAGAGTCGAATTGAGCCGAAAACATCAGCACTTCCGGACGATGCAACAGCACAGTCCATCGGCGACCCGGCCGGGGCACCGTTACCCGGATAGGAATTCCTCGTCTTTTTTGCCTATATGGCGCCGTTGACCGATGATTCGAGCCCTCCTCACACTGCTGGGTTGCGCGTTTGCCATTTTCGCGGCGGACATCCTCTTTCGCCGGACGGTTCTCGAATCAGTGCGCCCGGTCATCCTGGCCCCACCGGCAGGGGAGGTGCTGGCCCCGCCCGTCCATCTCGAATGGCTCGGCCCTCGAAGCATGCGGGTTCTCCTCACCGCCGCCGGCAGTGACCGGCAGGATCTCGGAGTGAACAGCAGTCCCTTCACTCTGCCGGCCGAGAAGTTTCCCCGCGAGGGAAGCTACGAGGTACGTATCGAATCACCCCGGTTCGGCTCGTGGGTGGCTGCCCACCGGACTTTCCAGATTTATGTTCCACCCGCTGCCCCTGCACCGGCAGAGATCACGACACCCCCGGCGGATCCTTTCGATCGCCCCGTCCGCATGACAGATCTTCTGCGGGCGCTACGCGCCGCTCGCACGGCGCGTGAAAAAGCGAACGATCGGGTGAAAAACCTGATGGAAGAGAACTCCGCCCTGCGCGAAGAAAGCGAAAGGCTCGTACAGCAGTTGGAAGCTCTTTCTGACAACCACACCGCCGATGCCGACCAGATCGCCGATCTCGAACGGCGCCTCGCACTTCTCGTGGACGAAAATCGAATTCTGGTGGAGGAAATGACCACTCTCCGGATGCGCCTGAGTTCGGTCTCCGCCTGCACGATCTGGGGCTATTATAGTTTTCCACGCCCGAACACCGTCCCTGTGACACGGCGCCTGCTGCTCATCAGCGACCTGCGTGGCATGATCTTCCGGACCCAACCCGATTGCGAGGTGGCACGGCGCACGGATAGTTCCGCCGGCTCCCTGTGCTTTTGCGTTGGGAACGCCTGGGGTTGAGCTACCAGCCCCAGCAACCGGACAGCGCTCGATTGAGCGCGATCAGCACCTCGTCCACCGTTATCTTTCCATCCTTGTCGAGATCGCCGGCACGGCAGAGATCGTCTGGCGCCATGCCCAGAACCCGATTGATGAGCAGCAACAGTTCGTTCACGCTCACTTCGCCGTTCCCGTCACAGTCACCCGCACAGACCATGGAAGAAGGCGATGAGGTCGGCGATGGGGTCGGCGTGGGTGACGGTGACGCCGTGCGGGTGGGCGTCGACCCCGGTGGGTTTTCAATCAACAATAATCCGTCCGTCGTGTCCGCCGCCGGAAGCCGCAGCCCCGACAGCGAACTCATCACGGAATTTTCCAGCCGGATGAGTTGCGGCCCGATTGGCGCGTCCGCACCCACCGTCAAAACACAGGTGAAAAGCGCCGCTCCATCGGGGATTTCTTCCGCATCCATGAGGCCGAAAATCAAAACACGGACGCCCCTGCACGATCCAGGCTCAGCCACGCGGCAGCCGGAAGGAAGATAAGAAAATATGGACTGTGGCCGCTCCAGGCCGGGATCAACAGCACAGTCCGGGCGTCCGCTCGTCTTTGCCCCGATCCACACTTTCGCCTGCGGCAACCGGAGATCGAGCTGAACCGCTCCGACCCCCACATCTGCATCGTCACTCCGCAACCACACGCGCAACGTACCTTGCCGCCCCGGAGACACACGCAGCACATCCACGATCGCGGTTTGCGCCAGAACCGCATGGGGCAACAGGACCAGTGAGAGACCGATCCCCCGGAGAATGGCTCGCGTGGCGACCCCGCGCCACGCTCGCCGGAAGACACCGATCGCCGTCTGCCGTGCCATCCTACGCGCTCGCAGTTCGGAGGCCCGCGCCATCCGTGCAACATACCCGCTCGCCAGCACATGGAGAAGCGCCGATCGCACGGCGGTGGCAAATGACGTCTCAGCTCGGGCAGCAAGACCGGATCGCCGCGAGCAGCTCATCACTGTCGATCGGCTTTCCGAGGTGTGCGATCGCACCGAGCATGGCCGAGTGTGAAAAGGCGTCCGGATCACCCGAGTACACAACCACAGGGATCTGTGAAAGTTCGGGGTCGAGGACCTGTTCGACGCGAAACTGAAATCCGTTTTTTTCCGGCATCCGCAGGTCGAGCAGGATTACGGACGGGCGTAAGCCGTTCCTCAGCCTGCCGAGCGCCTCAGCTCCGTTGGGGGAGGCCTCCTCGTCGTA
>CAZEWD010000363.1:2034-2649 GCA_964515725.1 uncultured Binatia bacterium (SeqCode) | reverse complement strand
TAATGCGGTACCAGGAGGAACGCAACGCGATGAAAACTTCTACTGCTCCCGTCGCGGTCGTGACAGCCGCTGCACGCCGCCTCGGCGCCACCACTGCACTCACCCTGGCACGCCACGGTTACGACGTCGTCGTCCATTACCACCACAGCGCTTCAGATGCAGAAAGATGCGCGGCAAAGATCCGTGAGAGCGGACGCGAAGCTCTTCTCGTCCAGGGTGATCTGACCCTCACCGCCGATGTGGATCGTCTCCTCCGCGCGACGTTGGAGCGATTCGGTCGCGCCGATGTCCTGGTGGCCAATGCCGGTGCCTTCCAACGCACACCACTGGCAGATCTCGACGACGCGGCCTGGAATGCGATGCTCGACGGCAACCTGCGCACCGCCTGGCTGTGCGCTCAACGCTTCGGACTCCACATGCAGACCAGAGGCGAAGGGTGCATCGTTGCGCTCGCCGACGTGGCGGGCCTACGACCCTGGGCGGAGTTTCTTGCCTACAATATCTCCAAGGCAGGCGTGGCAACGCTGGTACAAACCCTTGCCAAGGAGTTGGCACCGGCAGTTCGCGTGAATGCGGTCGCACCAGGCCCCATTCTCTTTCCGCCTGATTTCAATG
>CAZEWD010000363.1:1228-2024 GCA_964515725.1 uncultured Binatia bacterium (SeqCode) | reverse complement strand
GCACGTTGCTCCTGCGGGCCGGCAGCCCACAAAACGTTGCCGACGCCATCCTGGCCCTCGTGCAAAACGACTACATTACCGGAGTCATCCTGCCGGTGGATGGTGGCCGGTTACTCAAGTGAACACACAAGCAGGCCTTGAAACTTCTGTATTCCAGACCTTGACGATCAAACATGGCTACGCTCGACCGAAGGGAAATGGACACATTCTGGAAGGGAGTGTTTGGCAACGACCGCCCCGTCGAAATTGAAATCGGATCGGGGACCGGCACGTTTCTGCTGGCCGCAGCCGGAAGGCACCCCGGCGTCAACTACCTCGGCATCGAAGCGTCCTTCAGCCGTGCCACCGCACTCGAGCAGGCAGTCTGTCTGCGCGGACTCCGCAACACCATCGTTCTGCGGGCGGACGCTGCCTGCGTCCTCCATCACATCATTCCGGCCGCCTCTGTCAGCGCCTACCACATCTACTTCCCCGATCCGTGGTGGAAACGCCGGCACTTCCGGCGCCGGCTCTTCACTGCACAATTCGTAGCCGACCTGGCGCGCACCTTACGTCCGGAGGGCCTGGTTTATACGGCAACCGATGTCGAGCTCGTCAGCAATCTCATCTTCAAGGCGATCACTACAGAGAGCCGCTTCGTGCAGGTCCCGGGCCTACGCTCGCCGCGTCTCGGTCTGACGCGATTCGAGGAGAAGGGGTTGAATCGCGGTCATATCATCCGCGACGCGGCGTTCCGCAAACAGGCTGCACAGGTAGAGGCAACCCAGAACACCGATCAAACGAGCAAAGCCGCGCC
>CAZEWD010000363.1:0-1213 GCA_964515725.1 uncultured Binatia bacterium (SeqCode) | reverse complement strand
ACACCGGCCGAATCGCCCAGTTGATTCCGCACAATGGGCGTGCGCAATTCATCATTGAAAACTCGCTGCTCGATCGCAGCACGCCCTTCGGAATAAAGCTCATCGAGATTCGAGAGCCCCCCACCCAGGACGATCACATCCGGATCGAGGATGTCGATCACATTCGCAAGGGCGCGTCCGAAACGTGCCAGGAATTGCTCGACCACACCCCGAGCCTGAGCGTCTCCCGTACGGTATTTGTCGAAGATTTGCCCCATCGAGAGTTCCTCCCCGGTCCGTTCTTTGTAACGACGTTCCACGGCCGGGCCTGAAAGGAACGTCTCGACACAACCACGGTGCCCGCAATAGCAGGGAGGCCCATCTTCGGCGATTGTGTGATGCCCCCACTCGCCTGCCAGACGTTGATGCCCTGCCACCAACTCTCCACGGTACACGATACCGCCGCCAACTCCGGTTCCGAGGATGACACCGAACACGAGTTCAGCACCCCGTCCTGCCCCGAGTTGCGCTTCGGCCAACGCAAACAGGTTTGCGTCGTTTTCCAACCGCACTGCAAGTCCGAGGCGGCCTTCCAGATCTTCACGTAACCTTCGGCCATTCAGGCAAGTGGTATTGCAGTTCTTCATGAGACCGGTGCGCAACGACACCGAACCGGGAGTGCCGATACCGATCGCCTCGCAACCCGGCGCGTACTGGCGGCAGGAGTCTACGAGCCGGGCAACTTCTTCGATAATGTGATCATACCCATGGGCGCTCCCGGTCGGCCGGCGCTCGCGGTGAACGACCTGCTGTTGGTCGCCCAGCACGACGCCCTCGATCTTGGTTCCACCCAGATCGATTCCAACGCGCCGCCGTCCTGAGATGTTCTCCCTCAATCGGGGGCACCCCTTCGATGGGAACGCCCGGCCAGCGGGCACGCATCCTCATTCACCGCCCTGCTCCAACTGTTTCGTCTCGCGCAGGGTGTCTTCGTAGGACCGGTTCTTCCAACCCAGATCACGGCTGGCGCGCTCGTGGCTAAGCGTCTGCACGAGAGGAATCGGAATCGGCACGTGCAACAGCGGGGCTTGGAATCCGGCCCCGCGCCAGGCGCGCACGAACTCCTGGATGGGTCGATCTTCACCCGTCAGATTATAGGCCTTTCCGATGGACACAGGGCGTTCGAGTGCCAGGGCGATCCCTTCCGCCACGTCGCCCCCATAAACGAGCGGCA
>CAZEWD010000362.1:0-2655 GCA_964515725.1 uncultured Binatia bacterium (SeqCode) | reverse complement strand
TGTGTTGACGACGCCTGTCCCCAAGGGTGAGGCCGGCGCTGCGGGCGTGCAGCGCCGCATCGTTTACCTGCTCGACGCCGCAACCCCGCTGGAAGTGCAGGTGCTGCAAACCTGGATTGCGGGGCAAGGACCGGAACAGCAGGGAGCGATCGAATGCATTTCGATCCCCGCTTCACGTGGTCGACGTGAACGGTTGGATCGGCGGCTTGAAGTTGCGCTGACAGCAGATGACGATCCGCTCCTCGCCCCGTTGCGGGTGGCATGGCAACCGCCAAGACGTGATGGAGTGCACGAGGCAAGATTGACGGATCTGCTGACCTTCGGAGACCCGCGCGATCCCGGACCGCTGCGCCAGAAATGGATCATGCGAACCCATCCGGAGCGCTGCGCCGTCGTCGTCGGTGAACCGGCGACCGTAAGCGATTTGCGGGAACGATGGCGCCAGGCCGCTGGTATCGACACGACACACACCCTGGGTTTTGCCGATTTCGTGGCACGCCAGGCAGCACTTGCCCTCGAACGTGCAGAGCGCCGGTTACGCGGCACACGCTACAAGGTTCCACGTTTCGTCCACGAGGAGATTCTGAGCCGTCCGTCCTTTCAGGCAGGCATGGCGCGGCTGGCACGCGATCTCAGAAGTGACGAGGCGAGCCTCAAGGCAAAGGCGGCACGGTACCTGAAAGAGATCGCTGCGACACACAGCACCTACGTGATCGACCTGGTGGCCAATCTGGTGCGCATGCTCTACCGCCGGGGGTATGGTGCCCTGCACTACGATGCCGCCGAGTTGGAACGCGTCTACGCACTGGCACAGCGCCATCCGGTCGTCTTTCTGCCTTCACACAAGTCGAACCTCGACCATCTCGTCCTGCAGTACGCCCTGCACGTGAACGGACATCCACCGAATCACACTGCCGGCGGCATCAACATGAACTTCTTCCCGGTCGGTCCGCTGGTGCGCCGTAGCGGCGTGTTTTTCATCCGGCGTACGTTCAAAGACAACCCCGTCTACAAGTTCGTGCTACAGCAGTACATCGACTACCTGATTGAGAAACGCTTCCCGCTGGAGTGGTACATCGAGGGAGGCCGGTCCCGTTCGGGCAAACTGCTACCACCGCGCTTCGGAATGCTGGCCTATGTCGTAGATGCGTACCGGCGCGGCAAGAGCGAAGATGTCCACCTGATTCCCGTATCCATCGCCTATGATCAGATTCAGGACGTTGGCGATTATGTTGCGGAACAGACAGGGGCCGCCAAACAACGTGAGAGTTTCGGTTGGTTTGTCGGCGTCATTCGGCGGCTCCGCCGGCGCTATGGCAACATCCACATCCGTTTCGGCGCACCACTGTCACTTGCCGAAGCTCTGGGGCCCCCTGATCCCGAGGCCGAACCGAATCCCGATGAGCACAGTCTTACGCTGCAGAAGCTCGCCTTCGAAGTGTGTGTTCGCATCAACAGGGTCACGCCCATCACACCAACCTCCCTGGTGACCTTCGCCTTGTTATGCACCGAAGATCGTGCCCTCACACTGCCCGAAACACACGCATTGGTGCATGAATTGGCCGAAGCGGTACGCCGGCGTAAACTTCCCACGACCACCACGGTATCGATGGAGACACCGGCCGACGTGGAGGCAGCGCTCGATGCGCTGGTCGACAGCGGCGTCCTCACCCGATACGCGAAAGGAACGGAACCCGTCTACGTCATTGGACCGGAACAACAGTTGACCGCTGCGTACTACCGCAACTCCATCACTCACTTCTTCCTGCACAGCGCCATCACACAACTGGCGCTCCTTCTCGTTGTCCAGGCAAACGACGCACGAGCCGACGGCAGCGATCTCTTCTGGGACGAGGTGTTCCGGCTCCGTGATTTGTTCAAATTCGAATTCTTTTTCTCACCCCGCGAAGTCTTCCGGGACGAGGTGACCCGTGAGTTGTGCGAACTCGATCCGCAATGGCAGGACCAGCTTGCCAGCGGCTCTGACGGAGCACGCCGTTTGCTGGAGCGTAGCCGACCCTACACGGCGCACGGTGTCCTGCGACCATTCGCCGAAGCCTATCGTGTGCTGGCGGACGTCCTTCTGCTGCCGGACACTGCAGGCGCGGATGGTCCCGCCCTGATCGACCGCTGCATGGGACTCGGCACGCAGTACCATCTCCAGCGGAGGATTCGGAGTGCGGAGGCGGTCTCACAGGTCTTATTCCAGACGGCGCTCGACCTGGCGAAGAATCGGGGGTTTCTCGACAACTCGCCCGGCAGACAGGACCTCCGGCAGACCTTCGCACGGGAACTGCGCGATCTGTGCGGCCGAATCAATGACATCGAAGCGTGTGCCGCAGAACATTTCGCAGACCTATCCGGTACGCAGGCACGAGGATGATCCGGTTGCAGCGCCAACGGCAGCATCAGATCATTCTCGTCGCGTGTCTTCTGTGGATCGCTCCGGCCGCACCTCTGAATGCCTTCTCGTTGTTCCCGAACCAACAGTCCGGTTCACCGCAGCAGGATCTCGAACAAGCTGCTCGTTGGTCAGCAGAGCCAGATCCGTTCGGGTACGGTACCGGACTGCACGACGGTCTGCAGGTTGCCGTGGCGCACGATGTTGCCGCACGCCTGGGCATCATCGAGCCGGAGGAAGGCGCAGAAGTCGCC
>CAZEWD010000361.1:0-2684 GCA_964515725.1 uncultured Binatia bacterium (SeqCode) | reverse complement strand
GGGGCTGGGAGCCAATCCATCCTTGCTTGCGTCGGCCGGAGATCTGCGGAGCCTGAATTATCTCCGTTTGCGCAGCACCGACTGGTTGGCAGAAGGCCTCGAGGGTGATGCCACACTGTATGGGTCCTTCGAGCGGACCCGTCTGAGCGATCCCAGCCCACATGGGGATCTGGGCGGCGGTCCGCAGGACCGTCACGATCAGTTCACCACCGTCGGGATGCATGTGGCACCCACGAAGTATTTTGGCAGCGCACAGTCGATCAATGCTTTTGCCGAAGTGGCGTATGAACAGTACGATCCGAACAACCGGCGCGGCATCTATCCAGAACCCGACGGACGGCGGCTGCGCGGCACCCTGGCGCTGCAGTATCAGGCAGGACTCTGGTCGAACCTCGTTCTTCTCGTACCCACGCTCCGTTACGAGCACCTCAGTGACGCCACCAGTGGGGCGATTCGTGCGTTTGGACAGAACCTGCCGGCACTCGACCGTCAACGTGATCTGTTCAGTCCGGCAATGGGACTCCAGGTCCAACCGGTGAGTTGGCTGTCGCTACGCGCGAATGCCGGTTTCTATCAGCGGGCACCAAACTTCACGGAACTGTTCGGCAACAGCGGCTCGGTCATAGGTGATCCATCCCTCGATTCGGAAAACGCCTTCAACCGTGACGTGGGTTTCGTCCTCGATACGCCAGATCTGCTGCCATGTTTGCAGGATGTGCATCTCGAGTATGCGTATTTCGACAACGAGATCGACGATCTGATCGTCTTCGTGCCGCGCAGTGCAGCGGTCTTCCGCCCACAGAACATCGGGAAAGCACGTATTCGTGGGCATGAAGTCGGCGTACGCCTGGCGCACGGCAAGCGGCTCCGGATCGACGCGAACTACACCTACCAGAGCGCCGAAAATCGTGGCTCGATCTATGGCGGGATCTATCGGGGCAAACAGATTCCGGGGCGTCCGAAGAACGAGTTGTACCTGCGACCGAGCTGTAACGTTGGACCTGCCTCCCTGTACTACGAACTCAACTTCACTGGCGGGAACTACATCGATGAGTCGCACATGCGCGGTGAAATCCCCTCGCGTGCCATACACACTTTAGGTGTGTGGTGGAGCGTGGGAGAGCCGCTGAATGTCGGATTTCAGGCCCGCAACATCACCGACAACCGGATCAGCGATGTCGCGGGATTTCCCTTACCGGGACGGTCCTATTTCGGGACCGTCCAATTGAATTTTTGAGAAGAAAAGGAGTGGGAATCATGGGTCTTCGATGGATGGGGGAGATTTTTATGGCCCTGTGTCTGGCCACAGCCCCGGCGTGGGCAGCAGATCTCGTGGGAGACTGCAACAGTGATTTTCTGGTGACGGTGGACGAGATCGTCGCCGGTGTAACGATTGCGATCGGCGATTCAGCTCTGGAGAGGTGTCCTGCAGCAGACGCGGACGGTAACGGGGAAGTCACCATCGACGAGTTGATCCGAGCGGTAGGTGAATTGCTGAACGGTCCGACCCTCCCCCGTGTAGCGTTCATCACCGCCACCGACTTTCAGGCGGGCGGCTTTGCCACGATCAGCCTCGACGAGCCACGCCAGGTCCATCCGGCGGGTCCGGCGACGTTGACGGGCAGCGATGCCGTGGCTCGGGTGTTCGGGGCGCGCGTTTTCGTCGTCAATCGTTTCGGCGGCGACAATCTGCAGGTGCTCGATGCGGGCCGGAATTTCGCCGGTGTGACGCAGTGTTCGACCGGACCGGGTTCGAACCCGAACGACATTGCTTTTGTGAATGGCCATAAGGCGTACATTCCTCTGTACGGGCGTAGCGAACTGCTCGTCGTTGATCCCAATCCGGCGGAGGACTGCAGCAACTTCATCCGGAATTCGATTGATCTTTCCGAGTATGCCGACGCTGACGGCATTCCGGAGATGAGTCAGGTAGTGGTGGTGGGTGATCGAGTCTACGTGACGCTGCAGAGGCTGGCGAGCTTCATGCCTGCGGGTAAAGGTGCCGTGGTGGTCATTGATACGAACACGGATGAGGTGGTGGATGTGATCGAACTGACGGGAGAGAATCCATTCGGTCAGACAAAAGGTCTCACCGTGCAGGGCGGATCGCTGTATGTTGCGGAAGTCGGCAATTTCGGTGTTCTGGACGGAGGCATCGAGAGGATCAACCTGGCTACCGGTCGGGCCGAAGGTTTCATCATCACCGAAGAAACATTGGGCGGCGATTTGAGTGATTTCGTTCTTGTCGGTCCACAACTGGGCTACGCCATCCTGTCGTTGGCTGATTTTTCGAATTCCCTGGTTGCCTTCGATCCGACAGCAGGCACGGTGCTCCGGACTGTTGTCCACGGGAACGGTCTGAGTGACATCGAGATCAATTCGAAAGGCGAACTGTACCTGACGGATCGGAATACGAAGACTCCGGGCGTGCGTATCTTTCGAGCAGAGGATGGTGCCGAGTTGACCACCACGCCCTTGAATACGGGGCTGCCGCCGTTCAGCGTGGTTTTCCTGGAGTAGGACCCTGACTGTCGATTCTGCATCTCTGATCACGAGGCGGCTGGCGTATACATGTGCTGCTGCCGTGTTCGTTCTGCTCATCGCGCCGGCGTCGTGGGCGCTGCATATCGTTTCACTGGCACCGTCGGTGACCGAGACGCTGTTTGCCCTCGGCGCTGGCGATG
>CAZEWD010000360.1:0-2690 GCA_964515725.1 uncultured Binatia bacterium (SeqCode) | reverse complement strand
GATCAGGCCACCGAGAACGAACTGGCCGACGAGGCGGCTCTGGCGGATCGCACCGGTATGTTCAACTGTCCGCACACGGGTGTGGAACTCGCCGTGACCCGCAAACTGGTCGAACGGAAAGTCATTCGATCGAACCAAAGAGTCGTGGTGATCTCTACGGCACATGGCCTGAAGTTCGCGGAACAAAAGACGGACTATCACCTGAGCCGGATTCCGGGGGTGCAATCACGTTGGGCGAACCGCCCCGTGCAGATCGATGCCGACCTGCGCAAAGTGACCGAGGCCATCCATCGCTACGCGGACAAGGTCAAGTTACTGGAGGCGTGAACGGTGGCCAACACAGGACAACGAGACCTCGGTCCCAGCACTCGCGCCGTCCACGGTGGCGAGAAGCTGCCAAAATCGGCAAACTCCCTCACCGAACCGATCGTGCAGACAGCGACGTATACGTTTGCCAATTCCAGCGAGATCGCTGCTTACTTCGAGGGCCGTATCGAACGCGAGGAATACGGCCGGTACGGAAACCCGACACAACGGCTGGCCGAGTGCAAACTGGCAGCGCTGGAGGGCGCCGAAGAAGGGCTGTTGTTTTCCAGTGGGATGGCGGCGATCACCACCTCTCTGTTCGCCATGCTGTCCCGCGGGGCGCATGTCGTCGTCACGGACGATGCCTACCGCCGCACCCGGCAGTTCCTGCACCACACCCTGCGACGGTTTGGCATCGATGTCACAA
This sequence comes from uncultured Binatia bacterium (SeqCode), assembly GCA_964515725.1. Lineage (GTDB taxonomy): Bacteria > Desulfobacterota > Binatia > HRBIN30 > HRBIN30 > CAZEWD01. The sequence goes on along the minus strand of CAZEWD010000360.1, from coordinate 1,957 downwards.
CGGTTCCCGCCGGGGATTATGAGCGTCTGGAAGAGGCCATACGACCGACGACACGCATCATTTTCAGCGAGTCGCCCACCAACCCGTACAACCGAATCCTCGATCTGGAACGTGTTGCCGACATAGGGCGCCGCCACCGCGTCAAAACCATCATCGACTCCACATTCGCCACACCAATCAATCAAAGGCCCCTCGAGTACGGGATCGATCTGGTGATTCACTCCGCCACGAAATACCTGGGGGGACACAACGACCTCCTTGCCGGTGTCGTCCTCGGCGCAGCCAATCTTGTGAGCGGTATCCGTGATTTGCAGGGAATCACCGGACCCGTACCCGCTCCTTTCGCCAGCTATCTGCTCATCCGCGGTATCAAGACACTGGCCTTGCGGGTCGAGCGCCAGAACCACAATGCGGAGCGGCTGGCCACTTTCCTGAACGACCACCCGAAAATCGAACGAGTCCATTACCCGAGCCTGCCATCGCACCCCGAACACGAGATCGCCAAACGGCAGATGCGTGGTTTCGGTGGCGTCGTATCGTTCGAGGTAAAAGGAGATCTCGAGGCGGGCATACGCCTCGTTGACGCCTGCCACATCCCCCGTATCGCTCCCTCCCTCGGAGGCGTGGAGAGCCTGATCGAACAGCCCGCATTGATGAGTTTCTTCGAATTGACGACGGAAGAACGGCTGCAAGCCGGTATCAAGGATTCGCTGGTCCGTTATGCCGTCGGTATCGAAGACGCCGACGATCTGGTCGCCGATCTGGAGCAGGCGCTGGAACGAGTTTGATTCGGGGGCGAGGTCTTCGCTGGCAAACAAACTTCGATGACAGGATGGCCCTTTTTTACTAGGATCGCGCCGTTTTCGTGTTTCAGTGAGACGCTTGCGGGTGGGGCACCGGAGCGAAAGATCAGTCCACGAGGGGGAATATGGCAGCGAAAAGGGATTCGAGTGCAACCGACTTTACCGCAGCCTATATCCGCCGCGCCCTCGAACCGCGGCTTCAGGGGCACGGCACCATCGACGTCCATGGTTCAGGCACGACCGGATTGACGATCATTCACCGTTACATCAGCGAGTGGAACGGCCGTCAGGTCGCCCTCCCGGTGGCCCGTCTCCGAATGAATGGAAAAGGGCTAAAATTATTCTGGAAACGCGCCAACGGCCGCTGGACGACCTACGCGGCAAATCCGCCATCACCGTTCGTCGGCAGTCTGGAGTCGTGCCTCAAAGAAATCGAGGCCGACCGGTGGGGCTGTTTCTGGGGTTGAGTCATCGACACGGCAGGTATTTTCACCGTGCAACACGACCCGGCTCCATCCTTCGACAAAGCGCATGCCGGGGAATCTCCTGCGGGACAGAGGGAAACGAGGCGCCGCACGAATCCAACCCCGTGGGAATGACCGCAAGTGACGCGGTTCTGGGAGAATCATGAAACCGATCAAGTTCGGACTTTTTGCTCCGCAAGTAGGAATGACCTGGGAGGCCGTGAGGCGCCAGGCCCAACATGCCGAACGCCTGGGCTACGACTCGGTGTGGTGCGTTGACCACATGTGGAGCCGGGGAATGCCGGATCTCGACCACATGGAAGCGTGGACTCTCATGTCCGCACTCTCGGTATGCACGGAACGGATCCGCATCGGCGCACTCGTACTCTGCAATTCCTATCGCAACCCGGCGCTGCTCGCCAAAATGACATCGAGTCTCGACCAGGTGAGCAATGGCCGCTTCGTACTCGGTCTCGGCGCCGGTTGGATGGATGAGGAATATCGCGCCTATGGTTACCCCTTCCCCGCGACCCGTGCGCGGATCGAGCAACTCGACGAGGCCGTTTCGATCCTCAAGCGCATGTTCACTGAACATCGAGCCAGCTTCCAGGGAAAGTATTACTCGGTCGACGAGGAGCCAAGGCGTTGCAGGCGATCGCGCAAAAGGCTTTGGCCGGCGAAATCGAAGCG
>CAZEWD010000359.1:0-2691 GCA_964515725.1 uncultured Binatia bacterium (SeqCode) | reverse complement strand
AAGACGTCACACTGACGAGCAGTCTGGGTTTCGGAGCCAAACGTTTTTCGATCTCCTGGCCACGCATCCTGCCCTCTGGTTCAGGCGTGACCAATCCAGCAGGATTGGATTTCTACTCGCGGGTGGTCGATGCGTGTCTTGCCCAGGGGTTGGAGCCGTGGGTGACACTGTACCACTGGGATCTGCCGCAAGCGCTGGAAGATCGAGGTGGTTGGGCAAGTCGCGACATCATTGGCTGGTTCAGCGAATATGTCGGCGCCGTAGCAGATCACATCGGCGATCGCGTCAAACGCTGGATGGTCTTCAACGAACCGTTGTCGTTTTGCGCTGGAGGCTACCTCATCGGAGCGATGGCGCCGGGGATCATCAGCCGGCGTAAGTTCGTGGCGAGCGTGCATCACACCAATCTCTGTCAGGCTGCGGCGGCACGCATCCTGCGTGAACGCGTGAAAAATGCGATCGTAGGCACGACGCATGTCACATTACCGGTAAAAGCCACAGGGAATTCGCTGCGTCACCTGCGCGCGCAACGCAGCCTCGATGCGTTGTTCAACCGTGTTTATGTCGAACCGAACCTTGGTCTGGGCTATCCCGTGAATGACTGCCACCTGCTGCGGCCGGTGGAAAAATTCATGCGAGGCGGTGATGAGCAGGCGGTGAAGGTCGACTTCGACTTCATCGGGGCACAGTACTACACGCGCGTTTCGGCTCCGCCGGCACCGATTCCGTGGCTCGGAACCTACCCGCGACGCGATCAGGATTATCGCCGTTATGACATCAACGTCCTCGGCAATACGATGCAACCCGAGGGGATCTACGAATCGATCGCACGGCTGCACTCCTATGGCCGATTTCCGAGCATTGTCGTTACCGAGAACGGCACGGCGATCCCCGATGAACTGGAAGGCGATCGGATCTACGACCAGCGGCGCATCGACTATTACCGGCGCCATCTGGCACAGGTGCTGCGCGCCCAACGCGATGGCATGCCGGTCGACGGGTACTTCGCCTGGTCTCTCCTGGACAACTTCGAGTGGGCGGAGGGATATGTGCCTCGCTTCGGACTGGTCTATGTCGATTTCGCCACCCAGCAGCGCGTCGTGAAAGATTCTGGCAAGTGGTTCCGGCAGTTTCTCAGTTTATGAGAGACGCAACGGATTTCGAAGTTCGCGATCGGCCGGAACCGCACGCTGGGGTAACTGCAGGGAATCCCGCTCATTCTCCGAACGTCTCTCGATGGATCTGCAGGAGCCGGGAGAGTTCCGTGATCGGCGCTGGATGATCGTCGACTCGTAGGTCGTAGAGGCGGTCGGTCAAGCCCGCGAAGCCGCCCTCATGCCGCACGACCAACAACGCAGCCGCTTGTTGACCACGAAGATCGCCGCCCGCAGCCTGCCCAGCCACCAGAGAGGCGATGAGACGATCGGGAAACGGCAGATCGCCCCTCTGTTGCATCACTCCCACCATTTCGTCGAGCACCGCGGCCCCGGCAAGGATATTCCCGAGGCAAACGAAAGACTCGCCGGTGCGATGCCCCGCCCAGGGAATGCAACCGGCGCCGGTGAACGCAGCCGCGCGCCCTTCCCCGTCAACAATGCCGAGTTGCCTCTGGTCATAATCAGGATCGCTGCCGATGAGTCCGTTCACCACGTCCGTTGCTGCCAGTCCCTGTTTCAGCATGGCGAGTCCGATGGGTCCGTACCGGGGATTGACGATGGACTGCGTTGCGATTGCACCCACTTCCGACTGAGCCCACGGCACCACACTCCCCACAAATGAAAAACGCGACTGCACCGCGACACCCCACGAGCGAGATGCTGCATCATAGGCTACTACGGAAAATGTGGAGACGAGACTCATGGGGGAACCTGAATAAACCAACTGGCGCAGGCAATGCAATCGGCAGAGATCATGAGTTGAGCACGCGAACCTGGTGGCACCGGCACCAGCCGTTTGGAAACAGTTGACTCACCATACGCGAGGACCCTAAGTACAGCCCAGGGAATACGAATCCAGGAGGTTTTCAGACGCATGGCAGAACCGTTGTCTTTTGACGCCGCAACGTTCACGGTCGGCGCCCATATCGAGGCACGCGCCAATCACCCGATTGCTGGAGACAGGATTTTTCTCCGGCAACATGAACGGTCATGGACCTATCGCCAGTATCGTGACGAAAGCGTCCGCACGGCGCACTTCCTCCTGAGACGGCTCGGTCCCCTGGACGATACCCGTCCTGGACATGTGGCGATCATGCTGGAAAATCACCTGGAACTGCTCTCCATCTATGGTGCTTGCGCCTACGGCGGCCTCACACTTTTCGGAATCAATACCGGTCTGCGCGGCGAAGTACTCTCGGGCGTGACGAACCAATCGAAGGCTCGAGTGCTCATCGTAGACGAGCGTTTCCTTCCCGAGGTCGAACGTGTTGCAGCAGATCTCAAGCACCTTGCACCCGAAAATATTCTGATTCTGCGGACTCAAGGAGGCGAGATCCCAACCAATCGTGATTTCGGATCCTGCCTGACACAAGAGGTCGGCCCTCCGGAAAAGTCACTTGATGCTCCCGGCATCGATGTGGCCCCCGATCACAATCTGATGGTGATCTATACTTCGGGGACGACCGGCCTCCCGAAAGGGATCAACAATAACCACATGAAGCTGTGCGCGGTCGGCATGGCCGTCTCCTCCAAC
>CAZEWD010000358.1:0-2710 GCA_964515725.1 uncultured Binatia bacterium (SeqCode) | reverse complement strand
CACAGGCACGATCGTGGGCTACGCCTACGCCATGGAGTTCTTCATCGCCTGGTACGGGGCGAATCCCTACGAAGGCTTCACGTTCATCAACCGCGCATTTGGAAACTATGCGTGGGCGTACTGGATCATGATCACGTGCAACGTCATCACGCCGCAGTTCTTCTGGCTCAAGGCGGTCCGGAACAACACCACGCTGGTCTGGACCCTCTCGATCTTCGTCAACGTCGGCATGTGGTTCGAACGCTTCGTGATCATCGTCACCTCGCTCGCCCGTGACTTCCTGCCCTCGAGCTGGGGTTACTACAGCCCGTCGATCGTGGAGATCTTCACGTTCTTCGGCACCTTCGGTGTCTTCAGCGTGCTCTTCCTCCTCTTCATCCGCTTCCTCCCCGTCATGGCGATGGCCGAGTTGAAGGCGGTGATGCCCCAGGCGGATCCGCACGGGCATGGCAATGGTGGAAACGGTCATGGTGACCGCCCCGCCCACTGACATCCGGCCCCGCGTTACCAACCACCAATATTTTCAAGAGATGGCTGCTCAACCTTACGGTCTCGTTGCCGTGTTCGACACGGTTCCCGACATCTATCACGCCGCTGAGGAGGTGCGCGATGCCGGCTACAAGTTCTGGGATTGCATCACGCCGCTACCGGTGCACGGGCTGGATCGCGCCATGGGCACCCGCCGCTCCAAGGTTCCCCGCATTTCGCTGGTCGGCGGTATCCTCGGTTTCACTACCGGCATGTCGGCGATCTACTTCATGGATGCCTTCGACTACCCGCTGATTGTGGGCGGCAAGCCGCTGTTCAGTCCGATGTTCGCCTTCCCGGTTTCCTACGAACTGACGATTCTGTTCTGTGCGTTCGCGACGATCGCGGGCATGTTCATCCTGAACGGGCTGCCGATGCACTACCATCCGGTGCTGAAATCGGATCACATCCTGCGCGCGTTGAACGACAAGTTTCTCGTCGTCATCGAGTCCCGCGATCCGAAGTTCAATCTCAATGCCACACGGGCGCTGCTCGAGAAAGTCGGCGGCAAACAGATCATGGAGCTGGAAGCCTGACCATGCGCATCGTCTATCTCATCACCTTCTTCGTGACGGCCCTGTCCATCGGTGTCCTCGGTTTCCGGGGATGCGCGTCGGATCGTCCGCCCCTGGAAGTATTCCCCGACATGGACCGCCAGGCACACTATCTTCCGGAGGGGGAATCCCGCTTCTTTGCCGATGGCCGGGCGGATCGTCCCCTGCCGCCGGGTGTGGTTGCCCGCGGACACCTCGACGAGAACGTTGCGGTTTATCAGGGCAAGACAACCAACGGCGCCTGGGTTCAGGGAATCCCCGCGGAACTCACGGTGGATGCACGCTTCATGCAGCGCGGCCGGGAGCGCTACCAGATTTACTGTGCGCCGTGCCATGGAGCGCTGGGGGATGGCAATGGCATCACCAAACTCTACGGCATGGGTGCAACCCCAACCTACCACGATGACCGGCTGGTGAAGATGGCCGATGGAGAGCTCTTCAACACGATCACCCACGGCAAGAACACCATGATGTCCTACGGGGACAAGCTGGAGCCGTCGGATCGCTGGGCGGTCGTCGCCTATGTGCGCGCCTTGCAGCGCGCGCAACGCGGCAAAGTCGAAGACGTTCCTGCATCGCAACGCGCGGAGCTTGGCATCCAATGAGTACTCACGCTGCATCCTCCTCCTCCGGCGTTCCGCCCTACACGGCGTCTGCTTCGGTCTCAGGCGCACCGGCTGTGGGCAAGCCCCTTGTCATCGGTGTCGCCGGCGTCCTCCTGACGGCCGTCGGGCTGTTCTTCACGGATCCTGCCAAGATCGCATTTTCGTGGTTGGTGGGAATCACCTTCTGGGTGGGCATAGCCTTGGGAATGCTCCTGCTGGTGATGATTCACCATCTCTTCGATGCCTCATGGTCCGTCGTGCTGCGGCGCCAGTTCGAGCACTGCCTAGCGGCATTCAAGTGGCTGGCGCTGCTCTTCGCACCCTTGCTTCTCGCCGTGTACGTTTATCCCGGATCCGTCTGGAAGTGGATGGATCCCAACTTCGACCTCTCCAAGGTGGGTGGCCACGGCACGGTTGGCGCCGATGTGCTCTGGGTGAAGAAGTCCGGATTTCTGAATCCGACGACGTTCGTCGTCACCACGCTTCTCTCCTTCATGCTGTGGGCCTGGCTTTCCGCCCGCCTGCGCCGTGCCTCCTTCGCGCAGGATGCCGACGGTGATCCCCGGTGGACCCGCATGAACCGCGTCACATCTGCCTTCGGTGTGCCGCTCACGGCGCTCACGCTGACCGCCGCGATTGTGCTCTGGGTGAAGTCGCTGGACTACCACTGGTTCTCCACCATGTACGGAGTCTGGTACTTCGCGAACTGCGTCCGTGCGGCACTCTCGGCCGGAGTGGTCATCATGGTCTGGCTTTGGTTCCGCGGCGACTACAAGGGGGTCCTCAACAACAACCACCTTCACAGCATCGGACAGCTGATGCTGGCATTCGTCGTGTTCTGGGCGTACGTGACCTTCTCCCAGTACTTCCTGATCTGGAATGCCAACGTGCCCGAGGAGACCTTCTGGTACAACATTCGCGAGATCAACAACAGCGACGGTCAGCCCAACCAATGGAAATGGGTGGGCATGACGCTCCTTTTCGGCCATTTCGTCTTCCCGTTCCTCTTCCTGCTGAGTTACC